>JABXHZ010000376.1 GCA_013373335.1 Cyclobacteriaceae bacterium
GGTAATCAAAACCGAAGGAGTAAAGGTGATTTCAGCCTGATTGTAATCAATTACGTAATCCGCATTGAAGCCCCGTTGAAGTTGTTTTCCATCCACGAATACCCGTTCAGAGTTAGCCATTACGATAATGAATCGCTCATTATTGGGCCCAGTCAGTCGATAGGGTCCTAAAACACCTTCTAAAGCTGGGACGAGAATAGATGCGAATTTACCTTTGGCCACTGAGGCAAAACCCTGCGTGCTTGCTTCCCAACCTCCTATTTTATAGCGAGTGGTGAGTTGCAAGCCTTGAACGTTCTTATAGTATCGTAGAAACTCCGATTGTCGTTGTTGAAGAACCACATCTCCAGCAGCCAAATTAAAATCGTCATTGTACAATTCGATTAGGACATTATCAAAGTCCTGCAATTGCTGAGTATTCCCTTCTGGCTGAAATGGCACATTTTGATCCGTGATACTAGCTCGAATTCGGAGATCCTCTGCAATTTCTCCTTCTAATTGCAGATTAAGGGCCGAATTCACAAAGACGTTTTGGGTGTTCCCCACTGATATTCCCCTAGTCAGACTTCCTGATTTATACAAATTCGTGCTGGGGAAAAGCTCTTCCCTAAAATCGAAAGCCTCCTGCCTCTGCAGGGTATTGTCATAAAAGCGAGCGGTAGAATCATAATCTACCAGCAAGGTGCGTTTAGCAACCGGTTGATCAAACCGGACCGAAAAAGTTCGGAAACAAACGGTCAAGCTATCCCCTTTAACGTCATCAGGGATGTTTATGCGCAGCTGATTTTTAGTTAGGTCAAAGAAGTATGATTTTTCATAAGGAGATGGTAAACGAATGCTCTCTTCAATCACAGAAAGAGAATCCAAAACTACCCCGGAACGAAGAGATTCGATGGAAAATTGCCGGCACTTTTCCTGGGCACTCAATTGAATAATTGAGCCAAACATGAGCCATAAAATGAATCCCCAGGTCTTCATAGCTTTTTCGCCTTTCCTTCAAGGTAGCAAATGCTCCTTATTCTGTCAGTGGAAAGGTTAGATAAAAAGTAGTCCCAACTCCCATTTCGGTTTCAAACCAAATCTTACCTCCTGCTGTCTCCACTCCGCTTCTTGCTATAGCCAAACCCAATCCTGAGCCGGTGGATTTGGTACTGAAATTTGGAATAAAAATTTTATCCCTTAGCTCTGGTGGAATACCTTTTCCATTATCCGTAATCTCTAAAAACACATCTTTCTCAGTCATCCAAAGCCAAACATTGATCTTGGGTGCTTTTCCGGATTCCACCGCCTGAATTCCATTGATAATCAAATTTGAAATCACTCTTCCAAACAGCTTATCATCTCCTTTGATAGGAATTTCATCGGTATAGGAATCATCTTTAAAGGTGAGCTCCACTCGCTCATCATTCATGAATAACTTGATCACCTTCAATAGCACCGCTTTGAAATTCATCCGCTCATTTTTAGGAAGTGGCATTTTTGCAAATGTGCTGAATGAAGAAGCTATTCCACTCAATGCATCCACCTGATGAATTAATGTTTCAAAGGATTCTCGGAGCTTGGATGAATTCTCTAATCTCCCCTCCTGCTCGAGTCGTAATAAATGCTGCAAGGTCAGCTTCATCGGGGTAAGCGGATTTTTAATTTCATGAGCCACCTGCTTTGCCATTTCACGCCAGGCAGATTCTTTTTCCGTAGATGCCAATACTTTTTTACTTGACTCTAACTTGAAAAGCATATTGTTGTATTCATTGACCAGTAATCCAATCTCATCCTTTGCCTCCCAATGCATAGGCTCATTATTCTCCAAATTGGTGGCTTTTAACTTTTGAGTAAGGAGCCGGAAAGGGAATGTGAGGTTTTTAGAAACAAAATAGGAAACGATTAAAAACAGGATAAAAATTACCACGAAGGCATTGAAGATATTACTCAACACATCGGCTATTAAAGCATTCAACTCAGACTCTGATTCAAAAAAAGGAACCGAAAGTATCCCTGCAATTCCTGAGCCCAAGGGATCCGGGATAGCCAAATAGACAGACTTATAAGAAAGCTTCCCAACCTTTTCATCGGCCAAAAACTGAACTTGGTTTTTCTCCAAAATGGCAGAAAGAGCCAATGGATTTATCCGTTCTGAGAGAATTTTCTTGTCAAAAATATTCGGCCGGTTAGTGGCCATTAGGTTCCCTGCCGAATCATACAAATGAAGGTCTGCGGCAACCGTATTCGCCAAAACTACCACCTCTTCATCCAAAGATTCTGAATTAACTTCCGATGGAGTACGACTCCCTAAAAAATTAATCAAATTCCCGCGGATCAAGTAGGCTTTCTGAAAGTACTGACGGTCTAAATCTTCTCTGTAACTATTCGCCAATAAGCCAATGGTGATAATGGAAATGATAATTATCGGAAAGAAAAAAGCGAAATTGAGATACAGCTGAAGCTTGGTCGAATAGTTAAACTCCCACTTTTTGTACCCTTTGAGCAAAGCATTGAAAAGGATCGCTGAAAAAGTCAGAAAAATAAACACCACAAAGTAGAGCGAGATATTCCCCAAGAAGTAGGAGAATGGTCGATTAGGTGAAGAAATTACCACCAATTCATCTCCATTTTGAATTCCTAAATGATGATATCCATCCTCATGAATCCCAGATCGAAATAATTTATTCTCTTCCAATCGACTCGAAAGACTTGAACTTAAATAATTGAAATTCCCAACATTTCTGACGAGCTCTCCTTCTCTAAAAACAGCATAATCATAATTAACTGGATCCAAACGATCACTGAACTCCCTATCCAAAAGCAAGCGGGGATAAACTGAACTAGGCTGAGCTCGGAGTTGCTTCAATTCCAAATAAACCGTGCCCAAAGTGCTTCCATCGCGAACAACAGGTATAAACGCTACAAATTGATTTCCTTGATCAGTCTGATTCCCCCGAATGAAATAAAGCCCACGCTGACTGGTCAAATAATCCGATTTAATGTACTGATCCCGAAGATCATTAAAGCTTCTGGAATCCTGAGTATTGATTAAATCTTGGCCATTTGCTGAAAAAACCCTGACGCTCACTTCAAATTGGTCAAAGTAATTGTCGAGATAAATTCTCCTAATTTTTGTTTCAATAGGTTCCTTGGAAAGAAGAGGATCAATCAGCCTGTTTTGAATAAAAAGATCGGCTTGTACTCTTCCAAAAACTTCTCCTAAGAAAAACTCGGTCATTACATCACTCTCAATCAAATTTTGATTAGCAAAACGGATTTTGGATTGATTTAACTGTTCCCTCTCAGTTTTAAAAGTAGAAAGCCCGGCAATGATGGCACAAATCAGGCTAGCAAAGAAAAATGTTAAAAAGGTATTGAGTCCTAAACGGAAAACGTGATCATAAAGCTTCAAGCGTATAATCGTGTAGATAAACCCCAGATGGACTAGCCAAGAAAAACCTAACCAGGTTGAGAAAACAAAAAGAACTATCGCAATCGAACCACCAAAGATTAATAAATACTTGATAAAAAATCCCCGATCTGGCCGAAGCTCAAAGAGTAAGCTCACCAAGGTCAGGTTAAACATTACGTACACTCCTGCCCAGAGAAATACGATTAAAAAGCTTATTCCTTCAAACCACCCAAAAGTCGGTATGGCAGATATATCCATGGACCATTGGGAATTCTCAATCAAATCTTGGGGGAGAATCCATACGTTGAAAAATCCCAATGATGAAATCAATAAAAAAATGGCAAAGAAAACCTGATGATCCCGATCGGTATTCAATACTTTGACTTTCTTCCGGACTACTGGAGTTGCAAATTGATAAGCCAGCATTCCTCCAACTATTACTCCAAAAAGTGTATTGATAAGCAAATCTCCCAAACTTGGATTAAGCCAGGAAGAAGCATAATTGGAAGGATCAAATAGTTCTTGGTTAAAATAAGATCCCGGGAAGCCTAAAAGCAACATAACTAACCGAAACGCAAAAAAGACAAGTGCACCATATCCTATAGCTTGCCAGCGCCTTCCTTTTCTCCATTTCTTCAATACAAAATCCGAACTAAGAATGAAATACAAGAGGAAGACGGATATAAAAAATATTAAAATGGCAGGATTGGCTATTCTACCTGCTGGTTGATAGCCGAATTCAAAATCCAACCCAAAAAGGGGGATTCCAGCAGAGTTCGTGATTAAAAAAGAAGCATCCTCTGAAGGCTCAGAAATCCTGATTCGGTCATTGCCAAACAAACGGCGGTTTGCCCCTGTAAGCAAATAATCATTTGAAATAGAACCCGGCCAATACAAGCGGAATGCATGGACAACAAAAAATGAATTTCCATTTCGGGTAAATTTTCGGGTCTTTAGTAAGAAAGTCCCATATGGATCTTCCAACAGTTGATACTCCTTCGTTAAATCAACTCGGTCAATATCAAACCCTAAAGAAAAATCTGTCCAATACAGAAGTTCACCCTGAGTGCTTAAAATGAAAAATGGATGGTTAATATCTGGGGTTGCGACTTCCTCAAAACTCAGTTGTTCATCAGGACGAACATCCATAAGAATTTGGACAAAGTCTTCGTCAAATTCACTATCTATCTGGATGATTTCATCCTGTACTGCCTGATAAAATCCCTCCTCCTCGCTTTTTTTAAAGAAAAAGAAATTCACAATCAAAACGATAAGCAAGGAAAGGGCACTGACCAAAATGATCAGCCTTTTAATGTTTGAGCTCATTTACTCTAAAAATAAAAAAAGCAAAGTCTTGATTCAAACTTTGCTCTTGTGAGATTTAACGGATTGCGACTTTAGACTTTCTTTTTTTGGCCGCTCGGTACCACAATAAGCCTATGACCAAGGCAATCAAATAGGGCATTGCAAATAAATAAAGTATCCCTGTATTCAATCCTGCTCCTATGGTTGTATCTCCATTGCTGACATTATTTTCCACGGAAGCCCTACACATGGCACACTGAGCCCATGTAGCAATTTGAAAACCAAAAAAGAAAACAACCCACAAACCTAATTTCAACTTCATATTTTTTCTTTAATGCGTATAATAGGGTGAAATCATCAGATAAACAATCACACCAGTTACAGACACATACAACCAAATCGGATATGCAAATTTAACCACTTTCCGATGCTTAACTCGCTGATCTGTGTAACCATAATAATAAGCGAAAAGAATCGGAAAAAGTGCCACTGCAGCTAATACTATATGTGTAATTAATAAAAAGTAATAAACAGGACGAATCCAGCCTTCGCCTCCGAAGGGAGTGCTTTCGGCTGTTCCATGATAAATCACATAGGATACTAGGAAGATTGCCCCAAGAACAAACGCAACGCTCATGGTAGCTCCATGATAGTTATACATTTTCTTCTTTACAAACACCAAACCTAAAAGCAAGGCAATACTCGCAGCAGAATTAATCACCGCATTTAGATGAGGGAGGAAATAAACCCACTCAGCACCTACCTCTACTTTTTCAGGCATAAACAGTAGGACTGCCACTAAAATCGGAACCAATACTGAAACAAACACAATCCAATTCTTAACCTTGGATTCGTTTTGAAGAATGGAATTATTTTTTTCCATGAAGCAACACTTTTGTTTCTAACATTAACAAATCTACATCCTCTCGGTTTGTCCCGCTGTAATAACCTCGGATTCTTCCAAGCTCATCAATTAAGACAAACTTATCGCTGTGAACAAAATCATCCGGATTTCCCATTCCATCAATGGTGGGAAGGACAAACCCACATTTAGCCAATTGATACGTTTGTTCAGGTGGCCCGGTCAAAAAATGCCATTTACCGGGTATAGCATTGTGACGCTCTGCGTATTCCATCAAAATTTCCGGAGTATCATAAGTTGGATCAATACTGATAGACATGATCTGAACCATTGGTTCATCACGAAACATATCATTTACCCGTTCCATCTCTTTTGACATGATGGGACAAATACTTGGACAGGATGTAAAGAAGAAATCTACGATGGTGATTTTTCCTTCCATGTCTTTTCTCCCTATTGGTTCACCGTTTTGATTGGTGAAAGTAAACTCTGGAATATAATGTTGGGTACTATCATTTGGAGGGCATTCCATAAATGGATTGCTTACCCCATTTTCATAAAATACAGGTAGGTCGTATTGATTTTGCCCAAAGTTTTTTAGAAACAAAATGATCAACACGGGTATCAATAAGATACAAACCAGCACTAATCCTTGTAAAATCCTCAATCCTTTCATGATGTCCTTACAACAAAAAAGTAGGTTGAAGTGTCACACCTCAACCTACTTTTTTTTATCATTTTTTATTTTTTTCTACCAGCGCATCATAAAGATGTCAGTTCCTTCTTTAGCGAGTGCAATGAGCAACCATACTAAGAAAATCAAAGGAACAATGATGGAGTAGAACAAAGGTTTTACTTCATCACCCAAGTGCATGAATTCCATCATGATGTACTTGGCTTTCCAAATAGTCAGAATAATGAACAGGGCATAGAGAAGCAAACCTCTCTCCATGGTAAAAGCCATCACAAATTCAGCTACGGTAATTGCCAAAAGAATACCGGCAGTTTTCCAGATTTTCTTTATTTTTTCATTATTCCGAGGAATAACCTGAAGTGTAGATTTAGAATCTTGGATTTCCATTTCTTATTTCTTTAATGCGTTAGATCAGATAGAACAAGGTAAATACGAAGACCCATACCAAGTCAACAAAGTGCCAGTAAAGACCGATTTTCTCAATCATTTCATAATGACCTCTACGATCATAAACTCCCACTGCAGCTTGATAGAAAGCCAAGAATAAAAGCACAACCCCAATTGTTACGTGGAATCCGTGGAAACCTGTAATGAAGAAGAAAAGTTGGGCAAATGCTGGTGGTCCATATTCATTTACGACCAGATTAGCTCCAAAGACCGTTTCTGTCACTTCTCTACTCAAGGAGTTGATATAAGTCATGATAGACCCTGTATCCGTTCCATGGATGAAGTGATTCCATTCCCAAGCTTGGCAGCTAAGGAATGTGATACCTCCCACCATAGTCCAAAGCATCCACTTCACTACGTCATTTCTATCATTCCGATGTCCAGCCTCCACAGCTAACACCATGGTCACAGAACTAGAAATCAAGATAAAGGTCATGATCCCAACAAACACCAATGGGGCATGGAAACCATGTAAAAAAGGAACTGCCTCGAAAACCAATTCAGGAACCGGCCAGTATTCATTAGATCCTACAAATGAATCAAGAGGACCATTGTAAGCTGGATAGCTCAAGCGAATGGAAAGGTAACTAATTAGGAAAGCGGCAAATGTGAAAATATCCGATAATAGGAAAAACCACATCATTAGTTTTCCATAACTAGCCTTGAGAGGTTCATTACCCCCTCCCCAAGTGCCCCTTTTAGAGCTAACTCCTATTGCAGTAGAATGCGCAGACATATGTTATTTATTTGTACCAGGTAAATTAATGATTCAAAAGCAAAAACATAAAGAGATAAATCCACAACCCGCCAAGAAAATGCCAATAAGATGTTGCCATTTCCATTGTATCCATGGATTGCGAGTGAACTTTATATCTAAAGGACGAAATTAATACAATAATCAGAAATATCACACCGCTTATTAGGTGAAGCCCATGCAAGCCTGTGAAAACATATAAAAAGGAACCGGAAGGATTTCCAACAAAGAAAACTTGTCGATCCACTAAAGCAACCCAACTGTACCACTGACCAACCAAAAAGGCTATACCAAGCAATACAGCTACAGTCATACCTATCCTCAACTGAAGCAAATTGTCTTTCTTGGCGGAAATATATGCCCAATGCAGAAAGACTGAGCTAAGAAGAACAATTCCGGATGTAACCCAAAAGATTTCGGGTAAGTCATACTCTAACCAATTCCCTTCTGCCTGCCTCACAATATATGCACTAGTAAGAGCCGCAAAGATCATCACCACGGTTACCATAAAGAGCCACAAGGCAAACTTTTTAGGATGCATGGAGATGGGTTGTTCAACCACATCAATATATTTCAGTTCCTTTTCCATATTATGGTAGTTTGTCTAATAGATAAGCTATTTGTACAATTGGCAAATAGAGAAAAGAACCAAACATTATCTTCAGGGCTGATTTTCTGGAACAGTCACGCATCAAGGTGAATGTCTGTGCTAAAAAAAGAACTCCACAAATCGTTGCCACAATTCCTGAATTCAACCCTGTCAATCCAAAATAAGTAGGAAGAAGTCCTAGAGGCAGTAAAAACAAGGTATATATCATAATTTGAATTGCCGTATTCAAATCTTGCCCCCCACCACTAGGCAATAATTTAAAACCTGCTCGCTTATAGTCTTCATCACTTACCCAAGCAATAGCCCAAAAGTGCGGGAATTGCCAAATGAATTGAATTCCAAAGATGATAAGGGCTTCGTAACTGATTCCTCCTGTCGCTGCTGTCCATCCCAAAAGTGGAGGCATGGCTCCAGGAATAGCTCCTACAAATACAGCGATTGGACCTACTCTTTTTAAAGGAGTATAGGCAAATACATAAAGAATCATGCTCAATACCCCCAACCAAGTAGTCAGCGGATTAGTGAAAATCCAAAGTAAACTAATTCCTAGGATGGCTACCAAGACAGTAAACCAAGTAGCTTCTTTTACGCTGATGATTTGAAGAGGAAGTGGTCTGTTTTGGGTACGCTTCATCAGCTTATCCAAATCACGTTCCATGATCTCATTAGCAGCGCCAGAAGCCCCCGAAATAAGGAATCCTCCAGCAGCTAGGCCCAAAAAGCCTGCCCATCCAAAAGCAGGATTGGAATCTCCCAAGATATAACCAAACACTGCTGAGAAGGTTACCAAGCCAGACAACCGAACTTTTACAAGCTCAGCATATGCCTTGATTCGGATCATCAATCCCTGCGAAATATTTTGGTCAGTTACACCAACTGTCCTCATGATGGAGTTGAAATTATTGTCAAACCTTTTTGGGTCTTCAGTTGGAGAATCAAAACGAATTGAACTCCGATAATTAAAGACCCTAATAATAAATGTACGGGCTGAAGAAATGCCGGTATAGCAAAGTAGGCCATTCCTATTCCAGTTGCTATTTCAAATAGAATTAGAAGCACCAAAACCTGAGACCATAGATTAGCGGATGATTTCCGATGAGTATAACGAAATACCCAAAAGAAATACAGCACATGAAGGGCAAGTAGAATAATAGAGAAAGATCTATGGATAATAAATATCATCCCAGCACTTTCTACCCAAGTATCACGCATCAGTCCACCCAATTGAAAAGCAACTTGATCAATATGCTCTCGTACTTGCGTCCCCATGATAACTTGAACAAGCATCAAAATGGTCCCTACAATTAGCAAGGCTTTTAGCTTTAGCGGTACTAGGTCCAGAGCATTTTCATCTTTATCCAGATACAAAGCCCTATGATTGATATACAGCAATAAAGCAACTAAGACTAAGGCAAGGATCATATGAAGGGTAATCATCCATTCCAAAAGATTTGTAGATACTACCAAAGAACCAATCCAGCCTTGGAACAGTACTAAAATCAATGAAAGAACGGAAAGTATTGGAATCCATTTATCCCGACCCCAAAGTTTGAAAGATCTCCAAACAGTCAGAATAATAAATAATCCAATAATCACCCCTATCAATCGGTTTACATATTCTATCCAAGTTTTGGTAGCATTGAACTCCTGCTCAACCAAAATGGACTTATCTGTTGCTATCCGATGTGCAGCATTTTCAAAACCCAATTTTTCAAGTGTAGCTACAAACCTTTCGTTTTTAGCCAACCTTTTTTCAAGGTAAATATCCTGATAATTTTTTGGGAGCTGATCCACACTCGTTGGTGGAATCACGCTCCCAAAACATTTAGGCCAATCGGGACATCCCATACCGGATCCGGTACTCCTGACAATCCCGCCAACCAATATGAGAAAATAAACAGCTACCACCGTCATCAAACTGATCCGGCGGAAGCTGTTAATTTCTTTATGATTCTTTTGCTTCATTAGCAATCAAAGCCTCTGATTCTTCTTTCATAATTTCCAGCTCCAATTTCACAAGCTCTTGCTCATGCGGAAGGTTGGATTCTGGTGTAGCAGAAAGCGGAACAGTCTGAGGAATAAAATCTTCCTTAGCACCAGGCTTGGAATAATCATAAGGCCAACGATAAACTGTTGGAATCTCTCCAGGCCAGTTTCCGTGTCCTGGGTGGATCGGAGTAGTCCATTCCAAAGTATTGGATCTCCATGGGTTTTGAGTAGCTTTTCTTCCTCTATACATGGAGTAGAAGAAGTTAAACAAGAAGATAAACTGAGCGGCAAAGGTGATAATTGCTGCTACAGACACGAACATGTTCAGGTCTGTGTACATGTTTGAGAATTCAAAACCTGTCCAAGAATAATATCTTCTAGGGAATCCGGCGATACCGATGTAGTGCATTGGGAAGAATACCATGTAAACCCCAACAAAAGTCAGCCAGAAGTGGACATAACCCAATCGGGCATCCATCATTCGGCCAAACATCTTAGGGAACCAGTGGTAAATCCCTGCAACCATTCCGAAGAATGAAGCAGAACCCATAACCAAGTGGAAGTGCGCCACTACGAAATAGGTATCATGCAATTGAATATCAATAGCAGAGTTACCCAAGAAAATACCGGTTAGACCTCCAGAAATAAAGAAGGACACCAAACCAATAGAGAACAACATCGCAGGAGTGAAAATCAAGTTTCCTCTCCAAAGTGTAGTTAAATAGTTAAATACTTTTACTGCAGATGGAATCGCAATAATCAATGTCAGGAACATAAAGATAGAACCTAAGAAAGGATTCATTCCAGACACGAACATGTGGTGTGCCCATACAATAAAGGAAAGGATGGTGATTCCCAGCATGGAAATAATCATCGCCTTATAACCGAAAATCGGCTTTCTTGAATTGGTAGCGATTACTTCAGAAGTAATACCCAAAGCAGGTAACAATACGATATAAACTTCAGGGTGTCCCAAGAACCAGAACAAATGCTGATACAATACAGGACTACCTCCAGTATTTGGCAAAGCTTCACCACCGATATAGATATCAGATAGGTAGAAAGAAGTACCAAAACTTCTATCGAATACCAATAGCAATGCAGCAGCGAACAATACCGGGAATGACAACAAACCAATGACAGCAGTTAGGAAAAACGCCCAAATCGTCAATGGAAGTCTAGAGAAGGACATTCCTTTTGTTCGAAGGTTAATAACTGTAGTGATGTAATTAATACCTCCTAGCAATGAAGAAGCAATAAAGAAGGTCATAGCAATCAACCAAAGGGTCATTCCAAGACCAGAACCAGGAATTGCTTGTTCCAATGCGGAAAGCGGAGGATAAACAACCCATCCACCACCAGCAGGACCGGTTTTAATAAATAGGGAAATGAACATAATCACACTGGAAACAAAGAAGAACCAGTAAGACAACATGTTCATAAACCCAGATGCCATATCACGTGCACCGATTTGTAGTGGAATCAAGAAATTGGAAAAAGTACCACTCAAACCAGCAGTCAATACGAAGAACACCATGATGGTTCCGTGCATCGTAACAAGAGCAAGGTAGAATGTCTGATCCAATTGACCGGTTTCTGTAATCCAACCTCCTAACAATGGACGCAACCATTCCAAATTCATTTCAGGAAAACCTAATTGAAGTCGGAATAGGATAGACAAAAGTCCACCAATAATGGCCCAAAATATCCCAGTAAGCAAAAACTGCTTCCCGATCATTTTATGATCGGTAGTGAAGATATATTTGGTTACAAAATTGTCATGATGCTCATGATCATGGTGATCGTGTGCTGTATCATGTGTTGCAACAGATGCTGTAGCCATAATTATTGATTTTGAGTATTTTCTTTATTGAATTTCTGCCACTTCTTTCACCTCTACTTCTATCCCCTCAGCCAAGGCAGGATTCATCTGAAGAAAGGTCTTTTGCTCAGTAAGCCATTTTTGGTACTCCTCAGGCTCTACTACCTCAATTACTCTTCGCATAGAGTTGTGACCACGGCCACAGATCTCAGTACATGCGATTTCATATACAAATTCAGGATCGTTCAATTCTGCTCTCATTTCAGCTGTAGTCTTGGTAGGTACAAACCAAAAACGAGTAGGCATTCCAGGAACTGCATCCATCTTCAAACGCATATGCGGTGCAAAAACAGAGTGCAAAACGTCTCTAGCTCTGATTTTAAACAAAACAGGTTCTCCTTTTGGAATTACAACTACCGGAGAAGGAAAATCGTCTACAGAATTTTGATCTGTAAAATCAATTCCCATCGGATTTATAGCAGAAGTAAGTCTGTAATCGTGATCTCCCAAAACATTGTCCTGTCCAGGGTATCGGATATCCCAAGCAAACTGGTATCCCATAATCTCTACAACATGAGCCTTTTCAGGAGCAGGAGCTGTAATATCAGACCAAGCCATCCATCCTGTAATCACAAGAATAGCAAGAACAACTGCTGGCACAGCTGTCCAAATCACCTCCAATTTGTTGTTTTCAGGATAAAATGTCGCTTTTCGATCTTCTTTGTATTGATACTTGTATGGGAAGACAAAAAGCAATATATGGGTGATGATAAATACAATACCAGTGACTGCCATTGTAACCCAGAATAAACGGTCTGTTACCACCCCGTGCTCAGAACCGATAGGAAGCTGATAGTTATGGAATTCTTTGATTGAATACCAAAACATCAATCCTCCAATTGCTACCAAAAATACTAGAAACAAGAAGGCGTTAACCTTATTGCTACCAGTAGCAACTTTTTTGTCAGAGCCTTTGACTACAGATACCAATGTTTGGATACGATATACCATCCAAACAATGGATAAGAGGAGAACAACCCCAACTGCAATTAGAAATCCGTACATGTTATAACTATTTCGAGTTTGTATTAAATGTGATGATGATAGCTTTCTTCAAGCATTGGGTGATTTTTAGGGATCAAGTTCCCTTTGGCCAGACCTCCTAACACAACCAACGCCACCGCTGAACCATAAACCAAGAACATTCCAATCTCCATAAATCCAACGCCTCCATTGTGACCCAAAGTCCCTGGCTGAACCATTAAGAAGAAGTCTACCCAGTGTCCTACAATCAACAATGTACATACTAACTTAAGGAAAATTCCATGCCGCTTGGCATCTCTAGTCATAAGAACTAGGAAAGGCAGGACAAAGTTCATCACAATATTTACGAAAATGAACCCTCCATACACGTCACTTCTCAGTCTCTCAATAAAGTAAACTGATTCTTCAGGTATGTTAGCATAATAGATCAATAAGAACTGTGAGAACCACAGGTAAGTCCAGAAAATAGAAAATCCAAAAATGAATTTTCCAAGGTCATGAACGTGGTTTTCATTTACCATTTCTAAATAGCCTTTTCCTTTTAAGAAAATCACTACAAGGGTAATGGAAGAAAGACCTGCAACAAACCAAGAAGAGAATACATACCATCCAAATAAGGTGGAGAACCAGTGTGTATCAATTGACATCACCCAGTCCCATGCAGATATCGAAGAAGAAACTGCAAAGAAAACCAAGAAATAAGCAGACCAACTTCTCATTTTAAACCAGTGAGAAGTCCCTCCTAGCTGATCCTCAGCTGCAGCAATTTTCTTGAACTTGGAAAAGAAGAATACCCAGAATCCGAAGAAGATAATCATTCTAGCAATGTAGAATACCGGAAAGGATCCTTTTTCCAAAGGCCAATAGAAAAATGCTCCTTTTCCATCGATGATGGAGTCATATTCAGGAGAAGCTTTGTCAAAAAGCTCGGCATGCCACCAGTGGAACAAATCATGACCCATCAAGAAGAAACTCGCAATCATCAATATAGCAGCAATTGGAAGCCAGTTACCAAATGCAAGCATTACTCTGGTAATTGGAGCTGACCATCCGGCTTGTGCAGCATATTGAATCGCGAAGAAAAACACCCCGACAATTGCAATACCGGTGAAATAAACATTATTAATCCAGACATTCGCAAATAATCTCTGGTACCAATGGAAAGCATGGCCACCAGCCTCGGCTCCTTCCTCAGCATGTCCACCACCCATCATAGCCAATACAATTCCTACCACTAAAAGAGCCGCTCCTATCAGGAGAACCGTCATGATAGATTTCTTGATTCCAGGAGTGAAATCAAACTTTTGATCTAGGTTAAAATTCTGAACTTCGTGAGCCATGATTATTGCTTCTGAATTACTTGTTTAACATAGGATACGATCTTCCAACGATTTTCAGGAGTAATCTGAGAACCGTGGGCTCCCATTCTTCCTTTTCCTTTGGTGATCACATGGAAGATATGTCCTTCAGGAAGATTGATGTAGGCTCCCCCTTTAAGGTTAGCTACACCACCGATGATTTCACCGACTTTACCGTCTCCCTCGCCACCTTTTCCATGGCAAGCTGAGCAATATTGGGTGTAAAGCGTTTCTCCTTCTTTGATGATTGCATCATCTACCGTCAAAGGATTTTCAACTAGAGCAGCTTGCTCCAATTCGAATGCTTTTAGTCGATAAGGTAGCATTCCGCTCTTATTTCTAGGCACAGTTCCTTCAACAGGCTCACGCATGTTCATCCAATGTGGATTATTCACGTTACTATTGAAGAATTCCCCCTTTTCATCCTCCCGATTGGAAAGCCAAGAACCTTGTGATTCATCTTTAATTTGAGACAAGGCCTCGTAAGGAACAGAATGGTACATTTGAGGGGCATATTCTAAACCAGGATTATCTTCCCCCGCTCTACAGCCTACGAAGATTGTCCCAGCCAATGCTATTCCCAAAATCCCAAGTTTATTCATCATTTTCATATTATCGGGAATTACTCGTCAAAACTTTTATTGTTTACTTCAGAAGCACCAGAAGAAGCAAGAATCTCTTTAATTTTCTCTTCTCCCATGCCCGAATTCACAGCTAAATCAACAGCCATCACATGTTTGTCATCTGTGATTCGGAGATCAAAAATTCGAGGCTGAGCCCATGGCTTCAAATTAGAACTTACCATGAATACACCTACCATACCGAATGCAGCAAGTAACACAGTCATTTCAAATGAAACTGGAATGAAGTCAGGGAAAGCAGCGAAATCTTTTCCCCCAATGATCATTGGCCAGTCAAACTTCATCATGTAAAACTGCATGGTCAAAGCAAGGGATGTTCCCAAAAGACCAAACAAGAAAGCTGCAATTGGAAGTCTGCTTCGCTTATATCCTAAAGCATGCTCTAATCCATGTACTGGATAAGGAGAATATACTTCGTGGATTTTTACACCACTTGATCGAACTTGCTTAACGGCATTCATCAGAACATCTTCGTCCTCAAATACGCCTAAGACAAAATGAGTATCTCTTTCCATATTAATTAGCAGCTTTTTCAGATGAAGATTTCAACACTGACTTCACCTCAGCCATGTTGATCACAGGGAAGAACTTGGCAAACAAGAAGAATAAGGTGAAGAAAAGACCAAAGGTGAACAGGTATACCCCGATATCTGCCCAAGTTGGGTAGAACATAGCCCAAGAAGAAGGCAAGAAGTCTCTATGAAGAGAGGTCACAATAATTACAAATCGCTCAAACCACATTCCGATGTTTACAACCAACGAAAGAATGAAGGTTGCCACAATAGAAGTTCGAATCTTCTTGATCCAGAATAATTGAGGAGAAATCACATTACAAGTCATCATAGACCAGTATGCCCACCAGTAAGGTCCGGTAGCACGGTTGATGAAAGCATATTGTTCTGCTTCAACACCTGAATACCAAGCGATGAAGAATTCAGTGATATAGGCAATACCCACAATAGAACCTGTGATGATGATAACGATGTTCATCAACTCAATATGCCCCATAGTGATATAATCCTCCAACTTAAACACCTTACGGGTGATAATCATCAAGGTCAATACCATGGCAAAACCAGAGAAGATCGCACCAGCCACAAAGTATGGTGGAAAGATAGTAGTATGCCATCCTGGAATAACAGATGTCGCAAAGTCAAAGGATACAATGGTGTGTACTGAAAGTACCAATGGGGTAGCTAAACCAGCCAAAATCAAGGAAACGGACTCATAACGCATCCATGTTTTTGCCGCACCATCCCAACCAAACGAAAGCGCACCATAAATAGTCTTTCTTAAACCTGTAGCTCGATCCCGAATCGTAGCGAAATCAGGAATCAATCCGATATACCAGAATACCAAGGAAACTGAGAAATAGGTAGAAATCGCAAACACGTCCCACAATAGTGGAGAGTTAAAGTTTACCCATAAAGAACCGAAGGTATTTGGAAGGGGAAGCGCCCAGTAAGCACCGATCCAAGGTCGTCCCATGTGAATCACAGGGAACATAGCCGCACAGATAACCGCGAAAATGGTCATCGCTTCAGCTGCTCGGTTGATGGACGTTCTCCACTTTTGACGGAAAAGCAACAATACCGCTGAAATCAGCGTTCCGGCGTGACCAATACCGACCCACCACACGAAGTTGGTGATGTCCCAAGCCCAACCGATGGTTTTGTTTAGACCCCACATTCCGATTCCTTCCCAAAGGGTAGCAACCAGGGCGATGGCTCCAAGTGCCAAAACGCCAGCGGCAGTCAAAAAGGCCAGAAACCAAGCCAAGGATGGTTTGCCTTCCACTTGACGCGAAACATCGTGCGTGACGTCGTGATAGGTTTTACCGCCGGTGACTAATGGCTGACGTACGGATGAAGTAACCTGCATAGTTTGTAAAATTATGATTACGCTTCGTTTTTGTCTTTATTTCTGATTTTGGTGAAATACCATACGTTTGGACTTACGTTGATTTCCTCCAACACATGGTAAGCACGCTCTTCATTCACTTCTTTCAAAGCAGATGTAGAATTGTCCTCGATCTTCAAAAGCTTTGAAATTCGGCTTTCTGGATCATTCATATCACCAAATACTAAGGCGTCAGTAGGACATGCAACCGCACAGGCTACATTGATATCTCCATCCTTCACCTTACGTTTCTCACGCTTAGCTTCTAGTTTTCCAGCTTGGATTCGCTGTACACACATGGAGCATTTCTCCATTACACCTCGAGCTCGAACGGTAACGTCAGGGTTCAATACCATTTTACCCAAATCATCATTTTGAGCAACGTTAACTCCAGCAAACTGAGAGTTGTCATGATATTTAAACCAGTTGAATCGACGAACTTTGTAAGGACAGTTGTTTGCACAGTAACGAGTACCGATACAACGGTTGTAAGTCATTTGGTTTAGACCTTCTGAAGAGTGGGTCGTAGCCGCAACAGGACATACTGTCTCACATGGTGCATTATTACATTGCTGACACATCATTGGCTGGAATGTCACTTCAGGATTTTCTGAAGCTTTCTCTAATCCATCCAAATCATCAGCTGCCGCATCGGAAGAATAATATCGGTCGATGCGGATCCAAGCCATTTCACGACGATTCAAGACTTCTTGCTTTCCTACAACTGCCACGTTGTTTTCAACTTGACAAGCTACAGAACAAGCTGAACATCCAATACAGGAGTTCATATCAATCGCCAATCCCCAGTGATGCTGAGAGTATTGGTGGCCTTTCCAAAGAGAAATTTTCGAAGGCTTAACAAATTCACCTTCCTTGTAAATCTCTGGCTTATATCTACCAGCAGAAGCATCTTGCTTGTATTCAGCCAAGGTAGCTTCCTGAATTACGTTTTCACGACCCATGAATGTCTGATGGGTCTGAGTTCTTGCTATTTTATAGCTATCCGCAGTAACTTCTACAGTTACACCGGAAGTAATATCAAAATTCACAAAGCCAGCAGAAGCGTCTAGGAGTTCATAAGCATTCACCCCTACTCCATTTCCAACTCGACCTGCTTTGGTTCTTCCGTACCCCAATGCCAAGCCAAAGGTACCTTCAGCTTGTCCAGGCTGAATCAAAACTGGAACAGTCAATTGCTTTCCGTTTACATTGATTGTCGCCTTTCGGGTATTCTCCTCGACCATTGTAACACCATTTTCAGTCGCCCACTTCTGAGAAACAGTCAAATAGTTGTCCCAAGTAGCCTTGGAAATAGGGTCTGGAGTTTCTTGAAGCCATGGGTTGTTAGCGAAAGTACCATTACCTATAGCCACTTTGGTATAAAGAACCAATTCAGCACCTGAGTTTTCAGCACTGTAAGTCCTTGCAACCGCAGCTGCGGCAGCAGCAACATCTCCTACAGGAGCAACCGCTTCGCTTTGTCTTTCGATTGCTAATACACCATTATAAAGTGATTGATCCCAGAATTCCTGGAATTCACCACCCGTTTCTAATTGGGTAAACAAACCAGATTCCCAACTTTGCTGCAAGAAATCATAGTAAGAAGTGGTATCTCCAGCCCAAACCAAGAAAGATTCCTGCGCTTGACGAGTATCAAACAAAGGAGAAATGGTAGGCTGAGAAAGAGAGAAATGACCTGGTTTTGGCTCGAAGTCATTCCAAGACTCTAAGTAATGATGATCTGGAGCAACAGCCTGTACCAAAGACGATGTCTCATCCATGGTCATGTTTGTAGCTAAACTGAATCGAGCTTTTCCGATACCTTCAGCGATTTCTGCGCCTCTTGGATGATCATAAACTGGATTACAATTGTAGAATACAACTGCACCAACTCTACCCGCATTCAAATCAGTTACAAATTGGTTCATAGCAGCATCATTTCCTTTTCGGAAATTGACTGGGGAACCGAAATCTACTGTTGAACCATTATTTCCAAGCAATTCATTGATTGCATGAACGACAGTTTGTACGTTAGGATCATTAGAACCAGAAACTACCAAAGAAGCACCTCTGTTAGCCCAAAGTTCGTTAGCCGCCTTTTCCAAATGGGCAACTTCAACAGCCGGAGCTGAAACAGTAGATGCACCTGCTTTGGAAGCGATCATATTATATAATGCCAATACAGCTAACCCACTTTGAGAGGCTTTAATAGGCGTACGGTAGTCAGCATTTGCACCAGTGAGAGATAAATTAGACTCAAACTGGAAATGACGTGACATTACTGGATTTTCCTTGCTGATCTTACGGGTCTTTGCATATTGACCGGCAAATTCAATTGGAGAAATCCAAGAACCTAAGAAGTCTGCACCAAAGGATACAATGGTTTTGGCTTTATCGAAAAAGTAAGAAGGAACTACCGATTGGCCATAGTAAGTTTCAGAAGCTTTTGCAATACCATAATTGGACAAAGGATCGTACATGATCACCTCAGCACCAAATGCCTCTGAGAATTGCTGCAATGCTTTTTCAGTAGACGGAGAAAGAATAGTATTTGCAACAACTTTTACGGAACCGGCACCAGCAAGCTTTGATTTCACTTCAGCATCCAAACTCGCCCAATCAGTCTTCTGACCTCCCAAATATGGACCAGCGAGTCGTTCTTTATCATAAAGTGAAAGAACAGAAGCTTCTACGATGGCATTTACTTTTCCTTTATTAATAGGAGAAAGCTCATTTCCATCAATTTTAATTGGTCGACCTTCCCGTGTTTTCACCACGATGGAAGCATAATCACCTCCGGAAGCAAATGTTGATGCGTAATAGTTTGGAATGGAAGGATTTATATCAACAGGTTTGTTGACATATGGGATTGCTTTTCGAACGGGTGCCTCACAAGCTGCCAAAGAAGCGGCTGCCAAGCTAAAGCCCATCAATTTTAGAAAATCTCTTCGAGAAGCATTTCCATCCTCAGAAAGCGTAGAGGGAAGTTCTGGAAATTCCCTATCTGCGTTTTTAACAAACTCTGGATCGTTGCTGAGTTGCTCAAGCCCTTTCCAGTATGTTTTTTTAGTTTCCTTCATTTTATGATCTAGGAATAGAATTTCAGAATGATTTTAGTAGTGACACTTTGCACACTCAAGACCACCAATGTCCTTCACTTTCAAGGCATCTTTGGAGTCAGTATGGAGTTGTACCAATTTGTCATAATACTCATTTCCACCAGCAGCAATTTCTGTCTGACGGTGACAATCAATACACCAACCCATGGTCAGGGATGAATATTGATATACCACTTCCATCTCTTCGATAGGACCATGACAAGTCTGGCATTCGATACCACCGACTTTCACGTGCTGAGAGTGGTTGAAATAAGCTAGGTCAGGAAGGTTGTGAACACGAACCCATTCAATAGGTTGGTTATTATCAATGGCGTCATAGATCTTTTGAATCTCTGGAGATACACCTTCTTGACCTTGTACGTTTTGCACATGCATGTGACAGTTCATACAAATATTTGCAGAAGGGATATTAGCAGATTTACCGATATCCACACCAGTATGGCAATACTGACATTCGATCTCCAAGGTACCTGCATGAAGTGCGTGAGAATAGGCAATTGGCTGAGTAGGCGCATATCCTTGTTGAACACCTACTGAGTACAATCCGTCAATAGCAGTCTTAGCTACCAAAGCCACAACCAATGCAGTCACGATGATTACAAAAGCATCACTCTTTAGTACTTTTCCAAATTGAAATTTCTGGGAAATAAACTCTTTATCCTCCTCGTCTAAATCCTGCTTGTTGATGTACTTGGTAAGAATTGAAATAATCAATCCCAATACAATCAGGATTAACAAAAGAACGATTACCAAGACTACCACGATGATGGTTAGGTATTCCGTTGGAATTCCTCCTCCGGCACCTTCACCGTCGGCTGCTCCTGCAGTAGCAGCAGCTGAAGCAGCTGGATCTACCTTGTCGCCATATTCGATATAAGACAAGAGATTGTCCAAATCAGCGTCAGACAAAAATTCATGAGAGGGCATCATCAAGTTGTTATACTCCGCATACAATGCGTTGGCATAATCATCACCTGAAGCGATAACAGCCTGAGAGTTTTTAATGAAACTCTTTGCCCAATCCGGAGATCTTCTGTCAGTAATTCCGCGAAGTGCAGGACCTACTGCTTTTTGATCTAGTTTATGACACTGTTTACAGTTTGCGTTGAAAACTGTCTTTCCCGCCGCAATGGCTTCCTCGCTGTCACTTACAGCCGGATCAGCAGCAAAAGCCTGCCCACCCAGGAACAAGAAAAACAGCAATGCCAGCGTGTGGAATTTCAATGGAACTCCTACTAACGAGCGTTTGGATAACATATTATAGCTAATTAAATAGTTTATTCGGTCCTCTTTAACCCCTGCAAAGGTAGTATCAAGGGTTTATTTTTCAAATATGGAATTTTTTAAGAAGTAATAGAAAGTTGAATTCCATTTACAATTATAGTCAATTGATTTACAAGAGATTACAATTTAAAATCAACACCTTTATTTATTTAGAATTGTTATAAATAATAACCTCCCAATGAAGAAAAAGTATGGGGATAAAATCCATGGATTTTTGCCATGATTCTTTCTTCACTCTTGCTGGTATTTTGGATTTTGAAACTTTGAAAAAAAATCACGAGGTACCTTTTGCTCAAAATGGGATAATACCTACCTTTGCCATCCGATTCAGGGTTTGAAGATTCTTTTCGATCGAATTGAAGAGAAGCTTCAGCATGAAACAGGGTCGCGTGGCCGAGTGGCTAGGCAGAGGTCTGCAAAACCTTGTACAGCGGTTCGAATCCGCTCGCGACCTCCAATATCAAAAGCATCCTAAACAATGGGATGCTTTTTTTATTCCCCCCATTTTAAAAACATTTCGACTAAAAAAAGGAAACAAAAAACGCCGACTTTTCAGCCGGCGTTTTTTATATTATTGAAAAGGAATTATTACTTCTTTCCTTCCATTTTCTCTTTCAATTCTGCCAATGCATCCAAGTCACCCAAGGTAGACTTTTCAACCGGCTCCTGAGTTACTTCTTTCTTCTTAGGAGCTTTTTTAGCGGCTGGCTTTACATCCTCCTTGAAGGTAGCAGTGTGAGACAAAACAATACGCTTGTCATCCTTAGAGAATTCCATCACTTTGAAGTCCAAAGACTCACCAACCTCAACTTGAGATCCGTCTTCTTTCTCCAAGTTTTTGGAAGTAGCAAAGCCTTCCAATCCGTAAGGAAGCTCTAGTACAGCACCTTTATCATTTTTGGATACTACAGTACACTTATGAACAGAACCTACAGGGAATACAGTTTCAAAGGTATCCCATGGATTCTCTTCCAATTGCTTGTGACCCAAAGCCAATCTTCTGTTTTCAACATCAAGTTCCAAAACAGCTACTTCTAGCTCGTCTCCTACTTTCACGAATTCAGAAGGATGCTTGATCTTCTTAGTCCAAGAAAGGTCAGATACGTGAACCAATCCGTCGATTCCTTCTTCCAATTCCAAGAACAAGCCGAAGTTGGTCAAGTTACGTACCACACCTTTGTGCTTGGTGCCTACCGCATACTTGGTAGCCATATCTTCCTTAGTCCAAGGATCTTCAGTCAATTGCTTGATGCCCAAAGACATCTTTCTTTCTTCCTTGTCCAAAGTCAATACTACTGCCTCGATTTCGTCTCCTACTTTCACGAAGTCAGCAGGGTTTCTCAAGTGCTGAGACCAGCTCATTTCAGATACGTGAATCAAACCTTCAACACCAGGAGCCAATTCCAAGAATGCTCCATAGTCAGCCACGTTCACAATCTTACCTTTTACTCGAGATCCAACTTCCAAGTTAGCTGCTAGAGAATCCCAAGGATGAGCAGTCAATTGCTTCATGCCTAAAGAGATTCGTTTCTTATCATCATCGAAGTCAAGAACAACAACCTGAACTTTCTGATCAAGCTGCAATACTTCTTCTGGATGGTTGATACGTCCCCAAGAGATGTCTGTAATGTGAAGTAGACCATCTACACCACCCAAATCGATGAATACACCGAAGTTGGTCATGTTCTTGATCACACCTTCCAAAACCTGACCTTTCTCTAGGTTGTTGAGGATTTCTGCTTTTTGCTTCTCGAGATCTTTCTCGATCAAGACTTTGTGAGAAACTACTACGTTATCGTTAGCGTGGTTGATTTTAACCACTTTCACTTCCATTTTCTTACCTACATAGATATCAAAATCTCTGATAGGCTTCACGTCAATCTGAGAACCTGGCAAGAAGGCTTCTACACCGTAGATATCTACGATCAAACCACCTTTGGTTCTACGCTTTACAAGACCTTCGATCACGCTGTCATTTTCAAATGCGCTCTCGATGTCCTGCCAAGCCTTAACGATTTTGGCTTTCTTACGGGAAAGGATCAACTGACCCAAAGCATTCTCCTGCTCTTCGATGAATACTTCCACTTCGTCACCAGGCTTGATGGATTCCAAATCACGGAATTCGTTCAAAGGAACCAAACCGTCAGATTTGAAGCCGATGTTGATGATCACGTCCTTGTCGTTCACACCTACTACGGTTCCTTTGATCACTTCTTTCTCAGTGATCTCATTCAATGTACCCTCGTACATCGCAGCCATTTGCTCACGCTGCTCTTTGGAGTACCCTTCTCCGAATCCTTTGGTTTCGAAGTTTTCCCAGTTAAAATCTGAATTGTTAGACATAATAAATATTGACCCTGAAAATCCTACAGCAACCGGGTCTTGATGCTGTGGTTTTTTGTTTGACAATCAGCGCTTTAGAACCCTCTAAAACACCCCATTCACCCGAACGGACTGCAAAGGTACTGATTTTCTTTCATTTGTGGAAAGTATCTGAAAAAATGAATGGGTAAATTCATCCCTTGAAGTTGATGGACTTTGTTTTTCTACCGAATTCCACATAGAATTGAAAAAAACAGGCCCCAAAACGCTTTGGGGCCTATGCAAGCAAAGAGTTAAAGGATTATTTTCGAACCCAAAAATAACGATTATTTCGGATGATCAAGTTCTTTCAGGCAATTTACACCATCTATTCTGCTCTGCTATTTATTTCGCTGATGCTATTACTTGGCCTGTTTATCGTTATCCCAGTAATGGTTACGGAAAAAGGAGATCGTTTATCTTTCTTTTTTATCCGAGCTTGGGCTGGAATTTGGTCTCTTTTAACGGGAATTCGATATGAAATTCAAGGCTTGGAATTTATCAACCCAAATCAACCCTACATCTTTATTTTCAATCATCGATCTTTTATTGACGCTCCAGTTATTCCCATCGCCATACCTCAAACGCTGAAAGCGCTTGGAAAAATGGAATTATCCAAAATCCCTGTTTTCGGATGGGTAGTAGGGAAATTTGCGATCTGGGTTGACCGTACCTCAACTGAATCCCGAAAGGAAAGCTTGGCAAAGCTGGTCACTATATTATCGAAAGGGAAATCAGTGGTGGTGGCACCTGAAGGGACACGAAATGACACTGATGAGACGCTACTTCCATTTCATAAAGGTGCCTTTCGTCTTTCTATCGAAACTCGAATCCCCATCCTCCCAATGGCTGTATTAGGGGCTGATCAAATCATGAAAAGAGGTTCATTATTGCTAAAGCCAGGGAAAGTGCGAATTTATTTTTCACAAGCACTTCAACCCCCTGTTGCTTCTGACAGTGCTGTCTTGGATTTTACAGACCAATGCAGAAATCGCCTGGAGGCTATGGTTCTGGCTCATGAGGAAGATTAATTTTATGATCTTCTTCCACTAAATAAGGTCCTGTCAAATCTTCAAATGCCGCATAAATGGCCAAATAGCTAACTGGTCCGGTTATCAAAAGGCCTACTCCCAAAAACAGTAAGCCAACCAGGTTGATCACAATTAGAAGTAATAAAAAAGCAAAAAATCGCCACCAAATTCGCGTAATAAGCTTCCTGCTGAACTCCATAGAGGTCCAAAACTCCGTCCCTGCGAAAATCACAAAAAGCATCGCAAAAGAATAGGCAACTCCCAGGTATATCCCTGGTATAATTAAGGCCAAAATCCCCAATACAGTCAGAATTCCAGTCACAAGCGTTACCACGACGACTGGAAACCAAAATTTAAAACCATCAAAGAAGTGGCTGAATTCTAGAACTTCCTCTCTGCTAACCCGATTTCCAGCTAGATAAAATCCAGCTGTCAAAGCTGGAGAAATGAATATTGTCACCAAACTTGCGAAATCTTCCAAAAAATAAGTCGCTCCAGCAGAAACGGCTATGATGATCAGGAAAAATGCGATAAAGAGGCCGGGATTTGTTTTATACATTTCCCAGCCTCTTTTAAGTGCATTGTCAATACTGAAATTAACAGGTTCATGAAGCATTTGCTCCATTTTTCGGGGATTGACCATACTTTTTTAATTAGTGAATGCCTCTAGAATGTCATGCTTTGTAATGATATGGATTTTCCCCAAATCATCTCTGACCAAGACTGCTTTTTCTTTTTCGATCATAGAGGAAAGCACATCAAGGGTGCTATCTCCTGCCACAAAAGTCATCGAGTCCTCCATTACATCAGAAATATGAGCATCTTTTAAAATTGGATTTTCGATTATTTTGGAAAGCAATTTGGTATCTGTAACACTACCGACAACTTCCCCTGCATCCATTACCGGGATTTGGGATACGCTGGTCTTATTCATCAAGGAAATAGCCTCTCTGACAGCATCTGATTTTTTCACAGCAATAAGGCTATAATCTGTAGGACGTTTGGCAATAATATCCTTGGCAGTTGCATAACTTTTATCTTCCAAAAATCCATGATTGCGCATCCAATCGTCATTGTAGACTTTTCCTAAATAGCGTGTTCCATGGTCTGGCAGGATAATCACCATGACATCCCCCTCTTTAAGGTTTTCTTTAGCCCATTCCAATGCTCCATGAACCGCTGAACCGCAGGACCAACCTACAAAAAGTCCCTCTTCCCGAGCCAATCTCCGCGTCATTACTGCGGCATCCTTATCGGTTACTTTAACAAAGTGGTCAATTACATCGAAGTTGACGTTTTTAGGCAGGATGTCCTCTCCTATACCTTCAGTCAGATAAGGGTAAACTTCCTTCTCATCAAAAATCCCAGTTTCCTTATACTTCTTGAATACCGAACCATAGGTATCTATCCCAACAGTAACTATGTCTGGGTTTTGTTCCTTCAAATATCTGGCAGTTCCACACATGGATCCGCCCGTACCTACCCCAGCCGCGTAGTGCGTAATTCTCCCATCCGTGTCCCTCCAAATCTCCGGACCAGTGGTCTCGTAATGCGCTGCCGTATTGGAAAGGTTATCGTATTGATTGGGATAAAACGAGTTCGGGATTTCTGCATTAAGTTTTCTGGCTACAGAATAGTAAGACCTAGGGTCCTCAGGAGCTACATTCGTAGGGCAAACAATTACTTCCGCACCGACTGCTTTAAGAATATCTATTTTCTCTTTAGACTGCTTATCAGCCATGGTGAAAATACACTTGTAACCCTTTGCGACGGCAGCCAAGGCCAAACCCATCCCAGTATTGCCGGAGGTTCCTTCGATAATAGTTCCTCCTGGTTTTAAAATCCCGGCTTTTTCAGCATCCTCTACCATTTTAATAGCCATTCGATCTTTCATGGAGTTTCCCGGGTTGAAGTATTCAACCTTGACGAGTACTTCTCCTTTGATTCCTTTGGCTAATTTGTTGAGACGAATCATCGGAGTATTTCCGATGGTTTCTATGATAGAATTATAAATCATGGTAGTAGTTTTATTTGGGTCGGGGCAAAATTAAAACAATTTTTGGCCTCGGCCGAATGAAGGTCAAAAGATTACAAAGCTCGCTTAGATAACTTAATTCTCATCTTTAAACTCCAAACGAGTCAATACATCCAAGGCAACATGAAGTAGAACAGCTGCCACAAAACTCATCCCCAACGTCACTGTCAGTAACATCCAGACAAATTGCTTTGTAAATACAAATACTAGGATTCCAAAAACCAAAGCCGGAATAATCCCAAAAAGAAAAATCCCGATCATCATAACAGGTTTTATGAGCTTTCGATCCCAACTATCTTCTAAGGAAATCTGTGGAATCAAATTAATGCATAATCCAATCAAGTAGGCCACCAAAATACCGACAATAAATATGGGAATGATTAGCATATGAAGTCCGGCAATCAGGACTGAGGGCACGATCATGACCACAGCAAAAAGAGAGATCTGCACAAGATCAAGTTTTATGATATTCCAAAATTTTGCTGACCAAGTTGCAGGAACCAAAAAGAAATATGGCTTCTTGAGATCTCCCACGGAAGCTCTCCCAATTCCTGCTAAAAAATAAAATCCCAAAATTCCCAAAATGTAACCATTAAGTACCTTATGAGAAAACCAATCGAAATGGGACAAAATCGCAAATGCAATTCCCAATGCCGCTAAAATCAAACTATATATTCCAAAAAGCGGATGAAAATCTTGGCGGCTAGCATGTACGTAATTCCGCCAGTAAAAAGCCTTAGCTCCCACTCCAAAATCCGGTAGTGCAAGCTGTTTTTTCGTGTTGAGACTGAGATTGGCCTCTGAGCTTCCTCGCTTTCCTTTCACCTTATCACGCTGCACCTCATTCGACTTGGTGGCCTCAAGTACATCCTCGTAGTAATATCCGGCAAATTGAATCACCAATCGAACAATCACATAATAGGTCAGCGCATAAAGCCCAAAGAATGCCAAAGACAAAATCAAATTCTGATGGAAAACGTATCCCATCATCCCTCTACTCCATCCGACAAATGGAAATAGATCAAACCATGGGGAAGCAATCCAGGAAAACATACCCTGCCAAAACTTTTCAGCCATTAGTCCCGGGATCAAAACCATAGTCCCCAAAATCACAGAAAGAACGGTGATTAAAGTCTTGATCTGCTCTAAAATATCATACTTGGTATGAAGCGTATAAATCAAAAAACGTATGGGTGAGAGCAGAAAAAAGAACAAAGCAAAACCCAATATGGCGAAAACAATGTTCAACAAAGAAAAATCTATCGTTCCTGCCATCTGGCTTCCGCCGTAAATCAAAAAGATAATAGCCCCCCCAAGAGATGGTAAAATAGACCTCCCCATATAGTAGAGCAGAATATTTTCGGGTTTGACTGGTCCGGTAAATAGTAAATTGACGTCAGCCATAGAAAAAAAGCTGACATTTCGTTCTGTGGCTCTGAAAAGCTGATAAAGCAAAAACCCTAACGCAAGCAGTGTAATCCCTCCAACAATATTCTGAGTTGCAAAATCTATCTCAGGTAATCCATTAGCGTCCAGTTCCGGAAGAGTATTATCCAACTTTTTAGCCCTATCCTTCATCCGCATGGTGTAGATAAAGAAAAAATAGCCGATCAGACCAGCATAAGGAAGTAATCTGGCAGGATTCCGAAGAATCAATAAAATATTGTTTTTAAAAATTAAAAGATCCTTTCGGAGCAGTAGCTTGACCTCATTCATCCTTTGTCAGTTCTAAAAAGATATCCTCCAAACTTCCACCTTTTTCCTGCACAAACTGGCTTTTCAGGTTTTCAAGACTGTCATTTCCAATAATATTACCTTCTTTCAAAATCATAATCCGATCCGCGATAGTTTCTACCGAATCAATCAAATGGGTACTGACCAAAATAGTCTTTCCTACTTCTTTTAGCTCTCTGAAAATTCGTTTGGTGTTTCGGATGGCTTTCGGATCTAAGCCAATCATCGGTTCATCAAAAAACAAAACGCTAGGATCAGGGAGCAAGGCGCAACAAATAGAAACCTTTTGCCTCATCCCTTTAGAAAGATCTTTTCCGAGTTTTTTGGCTTTATCTGTCAAATCATAGATTTCGAGCAATTCCGCTCCTCTTTCTTTCCAATTCCGAATCCCATATGCTTGGGCGATAAATTGCAAATGCTCCTCCACGGTAAGTAAGTCATAAACATAAGGAGTCTCAGGGATGTAGCTAAAAAGTCGCTTTGCTTCCACTGACAGGTGATCATAACCGCCTATGGTGATCTCTCCAGACGTTTTTCGAAGCAATCCAACAATACATTTCATCGTGGTACTTTTCCCTGCACCATTCGGTCCAAGAAGCCCCACCACTTCCCCTCCTTGAAGCTCAAAGGAAATATCATTGACGGCATTTTGCTTCCCATATCGCTTAACCAAATTCTGAACAAGCAGCATAAAAATCCAATTTTGGATTAAAACTAGAATTCTTTAAGCGAAGTTTGGACGTTTTGGAACCTTTTTTGACAGCATATCGAAAAAATTTAACATAGTATGAAAAAACTTCTCACACTCATTGTCTTTCTTGGCCTAGGAGTAGCCTCTTACGCCCAACAAGCTGGAAAATTCAGAATTGGCCTTGATTTAGGGCCAGCTATTCCAAAAGATGGAGGAATCGGCGCATTAGTCAATATTGAGCCTAAAATCAATGTCCGTGACAATATGAATATTGGTATTCGTTTTGGCGTAGCAGGCCTGGCAAAAAATGTCACCTATTATGACATCACCGAAGATTATGAAGGAGAAGTATCTGGAAACGTTTCAGTCGCCGGAACTTTGGATTATTATTTCAACAACGGTGGAAGCAATTTTGCCCCTTACATTGGTGCTGGATTTGGATATTATGGCTTGAGTTCGGTTGAAATTGATGCCTCCAATATAGATGATGTGGATGTAGGGAATTTAGAAGCAAATTTCAAATGGGCCCCTATGGTTCGAGCAGGTATTGAATTAGGAAAATTTAGAATGGGAGCGGAATACAACTTCATCCCTAGCTCAAACCTCCAAGATACCAGCGGACAAGTTATCGGTGAGGCAATCAACCAATACTTTGGATTTACTTTCGGATTTTATGTAGGTGGTGGACGTTGGCGAAAAAATTAAAATTAAGCCCTTACACCTGCCAAAAGATATAAAACGGCCATTCGGACTGCGACCCCATTCTCCACTTGCTGAAGAATGATGGCGTGGTCCGAATCGGCCACATCGGAGGACAATTCTACTCCCCTATTGATTGGCCCTGGATGCATCACGACAATTTCCTTATCCAATTCCTCGAGCATTTTTTTATTGATCCCGTAGTAAAGGGAATATTCACGAAGACTTGGGAAATATTTAATTTGCTGCCTTTCAAGCTGAATTCGAAGCACATTGGCAACATCACACCATGCCAAGGCTTTTCTTACATCCAACTCTACCTTTACCCCTAAGCTTTCAATATGTTTCGGAAGCAAAGTTATCGGACCGCAAACCATAACCTCAGCCCCTAGTTTTTGCAGACAGAATATATTAGATAAGGCTACTCGGGAGTGAAGAATATCTCCAATTATAGCCACTTTTTTCCCCTGCAAATCACCCAATTTCTCACGCATGGAAAAGGCATCCAAAAGTGCTTGTGTGGGATGCTCATGAGTCCCGTCTCCCGCATTAACAATATTGGCTTTTACATTTCTTGCCAAAAAATGCGGGGCTCCGGGACTGCTGTGACGCATGACTACCATATCGACTTTCATCGATAAAATATTATTCACAGTATCAACTAACGTCTCCCCCTTTTTTACGGAACTATTACTTGATGAAAAATTCACTACATCCGCTGAAAGTCGCTTTTCGGCCAGCTCAAAAGAAAGTCTGGTGCGGGTGGAGTTTTCGAAGAATATATTGGCAATAGTAATATCACGAAGCGAAGGCACCTTTTTAATCGGTCGATTGATAACCTCCTTGAAATTTTCGGCGGTTTCCAATATCAACTGAATATCCGCTGAGGTCAAATCTTTGATTCCTAGGAGATGGCGGGTGCTGAGTTGCGACATGATTTTTATTTTTCTTTTTCAGTAATCCAAACTGCATCTTCCGGCTGTCCTTGGGAAGCCCATTCGACGACCACATATTGTGTATCAATCGTATTGACACGAATTCCAAAATAGTCAGGCATGATTGGGTAATCCCGGGTAAGTTTTCGGTCGACCAAAACCATCAACTCTACCTTTTGAGGCCTCCCAAAAGCGATCATAGCATCCATGGCAGCTCGAACAGACCTACCTTTATATAGTACGTCGTCTACCAAGATTACCTTTTTCCCCTCTACCAAAAAATCAATTTTCGTTTCATTCGCTTTCAAAGGGAAGTCCCTTCTCCGAAAATCGTCCCGGTGAAAAGTAGCATCCAAATAGCCGGCAGGGACTTTTACCCCGGATATCTTCTCCAACTCCTCCACGATTCGATCAAGGAGAATAATTCCTCGGGGCTGCAAACCAAGCAGTACAGTATTTTCGAAATTATCGTGATTTTCGATCAGCTGATGACAAAACCTTTTCAGAATGATTTGGATTTGTTGCTGATTTAAAACAAGCCGTTTTTGCATGGGTAGGATTTGCCGGTAAATATAAAAAGAAATTCTAGTCTTCGGATTCATCTGGTTGATAGAGGTCTCCCGAAACCATCACTTTTGAAAAGAAAAACACTTCCCGGGTCGCAGCTTGACCATTTTCCTTTTGGTATCTGATTCGCTGGTTTCCGCTTAAAAGAAAATATCGATCATACCAATAAACCAAGCGAAGACTAGGCATGTCCGTATCTGCAATACGCTCATTTTCGTTGACCAATTCTAACTCAAAATCAAGGTTGTCGAACTTCTTCTCCCCATTTTTGATATAGGCAAGGCGAATCTTGTCATTGCGAACATAGGCATGATAAAACTCGTCTCCTATGATGGCTATTTCACCAAAAGGTTCTGGAATATCTGTTAGCAAATCATCATAGGTAGCAGAATTGTCCCAAACAACCCTTCCTTCTTCTCCCAATTTGACAAAGTGTGCAGAGATATAGCTGAATTCGGTATTAATCTGAAGTGGGCCCTGATTAAATCGCCTTACAGATATAGGATCCCAGTAATCTTGCCAATAATTCATTCGACTCCATCGGTCATAGCGATACATGCTCGTCGGTGAAAAGGGCCATCCCCGATTTCCCCCTCGAGCATTAATGATATTATAGTGATCAAAGAATACATATAATCCGTCCTTTTCCTGGCGAACTTCTCGGATGGAATAAACATTTCGAATGCTAGGAATCTTATCTCGGTCTACTTGCTTGAGCACCTCTGCATCCTTTTTTGCCTTCCCTTTTTCATCCAGATAATTAAAAAAATTAGGAAAGTCTTCCAGGGTGTACAACCTAGTATCAAATTCTCCGAATTCATTGATCTCGGTCCGATACATACCTAGGTAAGAATCCCTTCTGGCTAAACCAAAAGACCCAATCATTGATTTTCGGTACAAATCTTCCTGTACGACAAGAGCTTCGATAATTTCCTGATCCTCATCCCCAAACTGATCGATTCGAATTTCACGAAGTAAGTTCCCCAGTAGATCATATGTATTGAGAATCACTTCCTTATCCCGATATTGACCTTTCCGGCTCAAAACAACTTCAAAAGCTTCAATTTCAGGCATTTTCCGAATCTGAAGAATCTGCGTGTCATTCCCGTAAACCCCTTGAACCGTTTGGATAGTCTTATCTTTTAGACCATAAACCTGAACCACGGGACGCATATTTGCTGACCCCATAAAAATAGCCCGTTCATTCTGAACCAAAAATTCTGCTAGCTCAAGATCTAGTAAGTTTTCTATAGCATATTCAAAAGCATCCAAACCCACCAAATCAACCTTGAGTACATATTTTTCTCCACCAATCCCACTACCCCGTTGGAAAAGAACATATAGAAAATCTCCGTCTAAATCATAGCCAATCAGATCATAACCTGGCTGTACAGGCAATTCGATCAAGCCCTTTTCAGTGGTCAATTCTGGGTCCAGAATAATGTATTGAAAAATGCGATCTACTGAAAAAGCACGCTTTGCCAGGGTTCGAAAAGCAACTAGGTTTTCGCCATAA
>JABXHZ010000442.1 GCA_013373335.1 Cyclobacteriaceae bacterium
AATCATTTATAATAAGTAAACCAACTCATCTATTAAAACGAAATTGAGTCAATGAAGGACTTGAATTCCATTGATTTTTGGGGTGAAATGACAAAAGTCAGAAATAAAAGATGAGAAAAAGTGATCTTTTTAAGTAAATAAAAAGATCATAACCTATTGATTTAAAAATACTTATTTGTCTTTATTTTTATCTGAGAAAAAACTTTTTCAGAATCCGTCTTTTTACAAAAATGATCACCTACGATTACCACGGGCGCAGATTTGCACATATCCATACATTTGGTCTCAATCAGCTTGCACCGTCCTTTTAGAGAACCGGATTTAAGGTTTTCCTTTAGTTCCTTTCGTAACTGTTTAGCACCTGCTTTTTTACAGTCTGAACCTGTACAAAGAAAGACCAATTCCCGCTTGCTATTCATCGATTTCTTTACCAATTACATACTTGAAACGGCCTGCATCATCAAGCCACATAGATAGGCGCCATAAGTTCCTACAGCATAGCCAAGCACAGCCAACAAAACTCCCACCGGAGCCAAGGAAGCGTCAAATGCTCCGGCAACGATGGGCGCAGAAGCGGCTCCTCCCACATTGGCTTGTGAACCGACTGCGACATAGAAAAACGGAGCCTTTATAATCCAGGCCACTAACAACATAATGAGTATATGGAAGAACATCCACAAAATCCCAATTACAAATAGAATTGGATTGTCTAATACTGCTCCAAGATCCATTTGCATCCCAATAGTCGCCACCAAAATGTATAAAAAGATAGAGCCAAACCGAGATGCTCCGGCCCCTTCCAAATTCCGAGCTTTGGTAAACGAAAGTCCCAAACCTGCCGTCGTTGCTACCACCACTATCCAGAAAAAAGTAGAATCCAAGGAGTAATCCTTTAACTGGGGATAATTCTCACCAATAAATGGCGCTATATTATCGGCAATCATATGTGAAAGACCTGTAATCCCAAAAGCAACTCCTAAAATCACCATACTGTCAGAAAGCGAGGGTATCCGCATAATTTTGGAACGAAAATCAGCGATTTTATCCCGGAGCTCATAAATGGCCGAAGTATCGGCTTTAAATAATTGATCCAGTTTTTCAGGTTTTGCAGCCCAATAAAGCAAAAATGCCATCCATAAATTCGCAACCAAAACATCTACTGCAATCATTTGAGCAAATAAGTCCGTATCTGCGCCAAAAACTTCCAACATGGCAGTTTGATTTGCTCCTCCCCCAATCCAAGATCCGGCAATCGTAGCCAACCCTCTCCATACTTCCATGGGTCCACTCCCACCCAACACTTCAGGTTGAATGAGCCCCACTGTTAACAAAGCCAACGGTCCCCCGAGTATAATTCCCAAGGTTCCCGCCAGGAACATGGTTAAGGCTTTTGGACCCAATTTTAAGATTCCCTTAAGATCAATACTCAATGTGAATAATACCAATGAGGCTGGTAATAGGTAGCGACTAGCCACGAAATAAAGACGTGATGCCTCTCCAGAAATTATACCCAATGAATTAAAAACAGCAGGAATGAAGTAGCAGAGCAAAACGGTAGGCATAACTCTGTAAAACTTTTGAAGGAGCCTATTTTTGCTGGATGCTGTACTGAAAACAAGTGCTAAAATGGCTAGTAGTAGCCCAAAAACAATGGCATCATTGGTAATGAGGGGTTGTGCAGATTCCATAATTCCAAATTGATCTCCTTACAACAATACCAACAAATGGGCAAAAGCCCAACATAAAAAATCAAGCCTCCTCAAGCAAATGAGACAATTCACTTAATATCATGGCTGTAGCCCCCCAAACAATCTCCCCATGTAAATCAAAATAAGGAGTATCAAGATGGAGTTTATTTCCAAGGTTCAGGATTGTCCTTTTTCTACGATCAGGTTCCAACAATAAATTCAATCCCGTAGGCAAAATAGCATCCACTTCCCGCTCCTCCGGAATAAACTTGGGAACTTCAGCAATACTTCCTAAGATAGGTGTCACTAGAAAGTTGGAAGTAGGAATGTACAAGTCACTCAACTTTCCTAGAAGTTTCACTTTTCCACTTTCCACAGCAACCTCCTCTTCCGCTTCTCGAAGGGCAGTTTGAAACAAGTCTGCATCCGTTTTATCCATTTTTCCTCCGGGCAGGGCAATTTGACCACTATGCACTCCTTGATAAACAGGACGTTTGATCAGGGGAAACATAACTCCTTCTTCATGGGGATATAGCAAAACAAGGACAGCACCTTTCCGATGGTTAGAAGGAATTTTGGGCTGAAAACGCCGCATATCAACCGGTTGAGGCGACATTTCTAAATGAGCTACCTGTCCAGGAAGAATACCAGTCAACCTCTGTTGAAGGAAATTGACGATTTCAGAATGGATCATTGTTTAGGAAAATCGAATAATCTCTCAATAAAGTTTCGTCTGAAAAAACATCCAAATTTTTCAAAATCTTTAATTGATATCCAATTCTTTTTTAAAAATCAAATAAGATAAAACCCTGATCAATATCATTTTGAGCTATATCCCAAATCAGAAATTAATCCATAGAAATTTTGAATTTTTAAACAAATGAATTCCTGATTTCTGGATTAAAGATGACAAAAACAATAAAAGCAAGCTTCAATATTAAATATCTAAGTCATGAAAACTTTCCTAAAAATCATCTTAATAGCAATGATCCTCGGACATTTTCAAGCATGTAAGACTTATCAAGCTCTTGAAAATAAAACAACCCAAACCCAAGAGAGCTTAAGCCAACAAGAGAATTTGGAATTGCAATTGGACCAAGTAAAAGAACATGAGAAAATAAAAGTCGTATTGCAAAATGGAAAAGAATATGAATTAGAGTATTTATCTCATTCAAGAGGTATAGTTTATACCAATCAGATCCAAACAGCATCCGAAAAAAAAGAAAAAGTCGCTAAAACTCCTTTTGAGGTTAATTTGGATCAAGTAGTTTCTTTAAAAGTATTACGTACCAATTATTTAATTTCAATTGGGATTCCTTCTGCGCTTTTGATAGGATTCATAGTTTATATGTCAACTGTAGATCTTAGCATTGGTCCTATTCTTTAGGCTATGAGTAGGGCCTAATTTACCTCATTTGAAAAGATTCCCACCCATTTGAACTACCTACAAACTAGAAAAATAAAAAGAATAGATTTTCAAAATTAATAAATAAAAAAGGCCGGGCTATTGACCCGACCTTTTCCTGCTCTCAAACCTATTAAACCTATTGTAGATATTCGATTATGAATACTGGCGAAAAGTAGAAAATGTTTTCTATTACTCCAAACAATCGATTGCGAAAGATTTTCAAAATTTTATTTCCCTATGATTTTTTGCTTTAAATCATTTAAAATCAGGCTTAAACATGAAAAAAATGTTTACGTGGATTTTTCTTTTTTTCAGAAGCTTAATTGATAACTTTTTTATGCAAACATGTGCATAATTTTCCAAGAAAACGGATCTCCTTAAAATTTCCGTTCCGGACTTTGTATCTTTTTAAATTCTTTCCAAAAATCAGCTACTTGCAGTATGCCTAAAAGAGCACTCCCACTGGCCCAAAAAATTTTTTCCGGTTTTGAAAGCTATATCCGTAGCTTCAAAATTTATACAAGGTTAGCTCCCCAATATTTCCGTGAACGAAATTGGGTAGGGATGCAACTCAATCATCGGCAGCGATTAAGACTCTACAAGGATTTACTTTTTCAACTAGTAGAGGAATTTAATGAAATGCTTGGAGAGGATGCGACAAATCGGGAGATCTGGAAATTAATCCGAAAGGAGTACCAAGCCATGATCATAGATCGCCCTGATGTGGAATTGGCAGAGACTTTTTTCAACTCGGTAATTCGAAAAGCTTTCCCCAACATGTCTATAGATGAAGAACTCATGTATGTCATGGAAGGGCACCAGATTTGTGATTGGAGAGAAAATAGCCATCTAGTTCATAGCTACCCAAGTCATATGGGCTTGGAAACCATTATTCGAAAAATATTGGATGATTTCGACCCAGGAGTACCTTTTCTCAATAAGGAAGAAGATGTTCAGTTTTTGATCCAAAGTGTCAAAGAAGTTATTCTGACTCGCTATAAGCCTGGTCCAGAAACTAAAACGGAAATATTAAAACCTGTCTTTTATCGAAATAAAGCAGCCTACCTTATTGGAAGAACCTTTGTAGGTGCTAAATGGATGCCCTTTATCATTCCCTTTTTGCATAATGAAAAGGGTGTCTTCGTCGATACTTTGATTTTTGATCGGAATATCATGAGCCACCTGTTCAGTTTTACCCGATCTTATTTTATGGTGGACGCTGAAATCCCTTCCCAAATCGTAGGTTTTTTAAGTTCGGTTATTTCACACAAGAAAAACCATGAATTATACAATGCCATTGGCTTTAACAAACATGGAAAAACGCTTTTTTACCGAGATTACCTCTATCATTTACAATCCTCAAAAGATCAATTTGTTGTAGCCCCTGGTGTGAAAGGAATGGTGATGACTGTATTCACCCTTCCCTCTTTTGATGTGGTATTCAAACTGATCAAGGACCATTTTGAACCTCCCAAGAATATGACCAGACAGGAGGTTCGAGAAAAGTACAAATTGGTATCCCTCCATGATCGAGTAGGCAGAATGGCAGATACTCATGAATTTGAGTATTTCCATATTCCTTTGGACCGAGTCAGCGAGGAATTAATGAAAGAGCTCCGAAACACTGCGAATTCTTTACTGGAAATCAAAAACAACCATTTGGTCATCAAACATCTTTACACTGAACGAAAGATGCGCCCCCTCAATTTGTATTTAGAAGGCTGCACAAAAGAAAAAGGGTGGGATGTTGTAGAGGATTACGGAAGAGCAATTTTACAACTTGCACAGGCCAATATTTTCCCGGGAGACATGATGACCAAAAACTTTGGACTCACGCGCCAAAACCGGGTTATTTTCTATGATTACGATGAAATAGAATTTTTGACGGACATGAATTTTAGGACCAAGCCAAAGCCTGAAACTTACGAACAGATTTATGCTGCAGAACCTTGGTATGATATTGCTAAAAATGATGTTTTCCCAGAAGATTTTAAACGCTGGATGATTGGTCGCCCTGATTTGAAAGAGCATTTTTTAGAGTATCACAAAAAGCTCTTCGATCCCATGTATTGGCAAAAGATTCAGGCTAGGATTCGGAATCGAGAATTACTTCACGCTTTTCCCTATCCTGAAGAAATCAGATTCAGGCCTCAGGAGAAAGTTTAATTTTATTTTCCTATCCCCAAAGCGTATTTTTGTATGTCATCCTTGGATTGATCCGAAATCCCATCCATGAACGTAACGCAATCACCTCAGTACACGACGGTCACCAAAACCAAGAAAATCATCCTCCTTACTCCAAATGATGATGACAGACCTGTGTATATCGCGGGAAATTTCAACAACTGGGCTACACAGGATTACAAGTTCAGGATGGAAAAAATCAAAGAAGGCCGCTATGAATTCTCTTTTCCTGAAGGAAAAGAATTTGAGGGAGAGCTAATCTATAAATTCACCAAAGGGGATTGGTCGGAAGTGGAAATTGATCGGTATGGGAATAAAACCCCCAATCGCATTTGGAATGATTCCGAGTTTGTTCGAACAGAAAAAGTAGCGAAATGGCGACACAATTGGCTTCCCTACCGGCCAAGCCAATTACCAAAAATTCACCTCATTTCAGAGGAATTTGAAATTCCCCAATTAAATAAAACTCGAAAAATCTGGGCACTTCTCCCCCATGATTATGAAACGAGCGACGAGCATTATCCTGTACTCTATTTGCAGGATGCCCAAAACCTATTCAACGAAAAGTCCGATTTCAACTGGCAAATAGATAAAAAACTGGCGGTAATGTCCGATTACGGAATTGGGAAAATCATCATTGTCGCTATCGAACACGCCGAATCAGACCGAATTCAGGAATACAATGTGGGGAGAACTTTACTTGGCGTTGGGCATGGTAAAAAATACATCCGATTTATAACGGATACGCTCAAGCCTTTTGTGGACAAAACCTTCCGAACCAAACCTGAACGTGAATTCACCGGTATTGGAGGAAGCTCAATGGGAGGTTTAGTCAGTATTTTTTCCGGCTTGATTTATCCGGAGGTATTTGGAAAGCTAATGGTTTTCTCTCCTTCGCTTTGGGTAATACCCAAGATCAAATTGGGGTTTTTAGACTTCTTTGAGCCACAAGAGACACGCATGTACTTGTACGCCGGAGGAGACGAAAGTGAAACCATGATCGACCATGTGACCAAATTGCGAAAGAGGCTTTTGAAAAGAGAAACTTTACAAGGAAAAATGAAAATCCGCCTTTCAATCAATATGGAAGGCAAACACAACGAAACCTATTGGAGCGACGAGTTCCCAAAAGCCATCGAATGGCTATTTTTCAGTGATAAACCTGATTGATTCAACTATGAAATTTCAATTCCAACCTAAAAAAATCTATCAGGATAGCCTGATTGTTGTTCCCATTTTTAAAAATCTGAAAGAGGAGTTGTTGAAGGAAAAATTTCCTGATTTATCCATTCCGGACTCTTTGTTCTCTGCCAAAAAAGACAGTGAGTATGTATTTCCTTTTGATGGAAAATTGGTTTTGGTTTTAGGGCTTGGGACTGAACCAAGCTATAAAGAAGTAGAGACAGCCTTTCGACGCATTCTCGCCAAAAAAGGGGACATGGTGAAGAATCATGTGATTTTGGATTTCCCTGATTCCTTTGGCCCTTCATTAGTAGAAGCTG
>JABXHZ010000290.1 GCA_013373335.1 Cyclobacteriaceae bacterium
CGGGAGGTTCTATTGAGTTTGATGCCAATGGACTGCTTTTCTTATCTACCGGTGACGATACCACCCCTTTCGAGTCAGATAATTACAATCCAATCGATGAGCGTCAAGACCGTCCTGCCAATGTAGATGCACAAAAAACCTCAGGGAACACCAATGATCTGCGTGGAGCTATCATCCGAATTAAGCCGGAAGCGGATGGAACATACAGCATTCCTGAAGGCAATCTTTTCCCTCCCGGTACACCTAATACCCGACCTGAAATCTACGTGATGGGTAATAGGAATCCCTATAGAATTTCTATCGATCAGCATACCGGGAATCTTTTCTGGGGTGAAGTGGGGCCGGATGCCTCTGTGGATTCGGCACGTAGAGGTCCCAAAGGTCATGATGAAATCAATTTAGCGACAAAAGCGGGGTTCTTTGGTTGGCCTTACTTTGTAGGAAATAATAAGCCTTATTGGAAATACGATTTTGAAACTCAGAAAAGTCTTTTTGAATTTGACCCCGCAGCTCCTGTCAATACCAGCCCAAACACCACTGGTTTAGAGCAATTGCCTCCTGCCCAGCCGGCATTGATTTGGTATCCCTATGATGAGTCGGAGGAGTTCCCTATGCTTGGCACAGGTGGTAGAAATGCCATGGCAGGCCCTGTCTATCATCGGGAGGATTATGAAAATTCAGCTGTTCGTTTTCCAGGCTATTACAATGACAAGCTATTTATTTATGATTGGATGCGAAACTGGATTTTCACTGTTTCTTTGACCGAAAATTTCGAATACGATACCATGGAGCGATTTATGCCTTCGACTGTATTTGATAAGCCCGTGGATATGCAGTTTGCTAAAGATGGTTCGCTTTATGTGCTGGAATATGGGACCTACTGGCGGGCACAAAATGATGATTCGGGCTTGTACCGGATTGAGTTTGCTCCAGGAAATCGCGAGCCTGTAGCCAAAGCCAACGCGAATCAGCGAACTGGAGCAGCCCCTCTTGAGGTAAATTTCTCTTCAGAAGGATCGATGGATTTTGACCCAGAAGATCAGCTGACATATTCTTGGGATTTTGGGGATGGTAGCTCGAGTAATAATACTCCAAACCCTTCCCACACTTTCGAAAAGCCGGGAATTTATCCTGTGACATTGACAGTCACTGATATGGAGGGAGAAAAAGCATCTTCGAAGCTTGAGATTCAGGTAGGAAATGAACGCCCTCAGGTATTTATCGAATGGGCCGGAAATAGCAGTTTCTATTTTGAAGATCAGCCTGTTCAGTATTCAGTGCAAGTTGTGGATCGAGAGGATGGAGAAATTGATTCTGAGAGAATTGATTTTTCCATTGACTACATCGCGGGGGGCTTTGATTTAATTCAGGCAGGCCATCAGGAGGAGCAAGTTTCTGTTGGAGAAAATTTTATCACGCAGGCTGGTTGTAAGGCTTGTCACGCCATTGCCAATGAATCGGTTGGGCCGACCTATCAGGAAGTTTCCGCCAAATATAAAGGCCAGTCTGACGCTAAAGACTACCTTATTGGGAAGATCCGAAATGGTGGTGGAGGCGTTTGGGGAGGCGAACGCATCATGCCTGGACATACCCATTTACCGGAAGAGCAAGTAGGGCAGATGGTTGATTTTATCTTGGCTTTGGAAGATCCGGATTACGGTAAAGTCTCCTGGCCCTTAGAAGGCGAGTTTTCCCCGGAGCAATCCGATAATCCGGAGGGCTATTATTTGGTTCAGGCAAGCTACACGGATCAAGGTGCTAATGAAATTGCTCCATTACGTGGGAATGCTCAATTGTTACTCCGCCATCCAGATATGAAAGCAGTTGCTGCAGATCGCTTTGAAAATACAGCTAAAGCCAATGCCAATGGACTGAATTTTGTGAGATTTACGCAGCGAAATTCCTGGATTGCATTTGACCAAATTGACTTGAGGGGAATAAGGCAAGTGGAGGTTCTTGTAAACCCTGCAGGGATAGAAGGTCGATTAGAAATTCGCCTTGGTTCTCCGACGGGTCCAAGGATTGGTATTTCAGAAATCCTCCGTCAGGGTGATCAAAAGGGATATTTTTTTGAGGTCATTCCGCTGAATAAAACCGAAGAAACTGCGGATATTTATTTTGTTCTAAAGACAGATTCCGGGATTTCCATTTGGAATACCTTTAATCTGGATCGAATTCTTTTCAAACGCTAAAAGGAGGGGAACTTTCTAGTTCCCCTTTTTCTTTTTATCAAAAATCAAGATCATGAAAGAATTTTGGGATACCCGTTATGCAGCTGAAGAATATGTCTATGGTAAAGAGCCTAATCGGTTTTTTCAATCTGAGCTCCTTGATTTAAAGCCGGGGAAAGCACTTTTTCCTGCAGAAGGAGAGGGTAGAAATGCTGTTTTTGCTGCTGAAAATGGATGGGAGGTTTGTGCTTTTGATATTAGTGAGTCTGCCAAGAAGAAAGCAGAAAAATTGGCCTTGGAGAGAGGGGTGAAAATCAATTATTCCGTTGGTACTTTGGATCAGATGAATTTTGAACAGGAGAGTTTTGATCTCTTGGTTTTGATTTTTGCCCACTTTCCGAATGAAATTCGATATGCTTTGCATCAAGGTTTGCTTGGTTTGCTTAAACCCGGAGGAACCTTGATTTTGGAAGCTTTTTCAAAAGAACATTTGGAATATAATTCCATAAATCCAAAAGCGGGAGGGCCTAGAGATGCCTCTATGTTATTTTCAAAAGAGGAGTTGGATAGGGATTTTGGAAAGCTGGAATGGTTATATTTTGAGAAGACAGTTACTGAAATGAAAGAAGGAGAATATCATGTAGGTCTGTCTTCGGTAATTCGCTTAGTTGCTCGCAAGTAGGATTGCTGTTTGGATTTTTCAACTAATTTTATAAATTCAAATAAACTTTTTAAATCATGGAGAAA
>JABXHZ010000324.1 GCA_013373335.1 Cyclobacteriaceae bacterium
AGGCTAAATCCCCAATCTTTCTTTTTTTCGGTAAATTCCTCGAACCCTTCCTGTGCGAAAGTCAAGAAGGAAAAGCTCGTGAGCAGGAATAGTAGGATTAACTTTTTCATGGGAGTGCTAGCGTTTGAACAAGAAATGGGAAAGATCTAGTACTTCTAGCTTTAAGTTAAGCCAAAAAAGGATCATTTTTCATGGATTCAGCATTTCTTTTTGCAGAATTCCCAGTGGTTTTGTGCTAACTGATTTGGCTTTTCTACTCTTCCCAATCCAAATAATTTCTCCAGTTATGCTGCTCTTTGAAACCAAGGACTTCCCGGATTTTGCGATTGGAAAATAGGGCTTCGTGTTCTTCCAATTCTCTGGTAAGAGGTACTCCCGGGAAGAAGCGTTGGGCTAATTCCTTACTAGGAATGACGGCTCCATTGTGGTCATTCCCTGCATTAAAAACCTGATATCCCAACCCATCTTTCTTTATACATAAGTCCACGATTTGCCCCAAGTCCCGGGCATCGATGTAGCAAAAGGCATTTCTGCGCCGTACCTCTGGATGTTTAAAATAGTATGGAAAGAGTTCGGCATACTCATGGGGCTCAATTACATTCCCGATTCGAAGGGCATAAATATCTACCCCGGATCGTCGTTGAAAACTTCGCGCCGTCTGTTCATTCAGAACCTTGGAGAGGCCATAGCTATCCATGGGATCCACGTCATAGTCTTCATCCAGGGGAAGGTATTTTGGGTTGGTTTGTCCATCGGAGAAACAGATGCCATAAGTCGTTTCCGAAGAAGCAATGATGATTTTTTTGATGCCTAACTTTACCGCAGCCTCGATTACATTATAGGTGCCTATAGTGTTGACACGAAAGGTTTCATTATCCGGCTTGAGTAGGATTCTGGGAACTGCTGCGAAATGAACCACTGCATCAAACTTTGGGACGCCTGTTCCTGGTTCCAATTCATCAAAACCCGCATACATGCTCATGGCATTGAACATTTGTCCTGAGTCGGTGATGTCAGCTGTAATATTATCTACTCCAGGATAATCCAAGGGCGTTAGGTCTACATTCATGACGCGATGACCTTGTTGAAGCAAATAAGGGATGACATGCTTTCCTGCTTTTCCTGATCCTCCGGTGAAGAAAATTCGCATTTTTTTCATGGCTACTGTCAATAGGGTGAAAATTCTATCTAGCTACGAGGTAGGAAATCCTGCTAAGGAATCCAAGTGATTTTACGTAGACAGGTTAAGGCAAAGTAGCGCAAATCAAATGAATTCCACCAGATCAATATGCCTGCTGAAAGCCTGAGGTTGAGAACTAGTCCACCCTGGTCCATCCTTGGACCAATTCGGTTCGACCTGCCTTGTATGATAGTATCAAATAATTCTGTTCCGCATTCATGGAATAGGAAGCTAGAATATCGGTGCCGTCTTTCCCCTGGAAAATGAGTTCTTGTTTGGTAGGATCCACAATAAAAACTCCATCAATATTCCCAGAATTGTCCTCAGAATAGGTGTATTCCCCTACTAAGTCATTGGGATTTCCATCCAGGTAAAAATTAAAATACTTGCAACATTTCGGAAGCAAGTCAGATGATCCATTGATTGACTCTTCTGATATTTCCCAAGAACCTGAGAAGCCGTTTTCCAATAAGAGATCATCTTCCGAAAAAATTTCCTCTCCACATTGGAATCCCATCAAAAAGGGCAGAAAAATTAAAAGTCTTGAAAATTTTATCTTATTCATAATAACCCCAAGATACGAGGTGCAATCCTTCAGGTTTTATTTTCTACGTTTTTAAATTGTTAAGAATTGGACAAGGATGATTATTTGCTGAAATCCTATCCGATGAGATTCCCGTTTTCCAGATTGGTAGAGGGGCTTTCTGGAGATTTTCCTCAAAATCCTCCTAATTGTCGGTAGAAAAACGACAAAACTCAATGATAATTCCGGGCTATGGTACGATGGTCCGTTTGTGGAAATCCCTGCCTGAGCTGACTTTTTATCCGCTTATAAATTTTCTTTTTCCCACTCGTTGACTTTTTCTGATATTTCAATTCTAAAATCACCATTCCATGAGACCATTCAGATACCTTACAATTATTCTGTTTTTTGTAGTGATCGGCTTCAGCCAAGCACAGGAAGCTCCTCCTCAGATTGATACCCGTATTTATGAGATTATAGAAAACACTTCCTCCGAGCGTATTGAACAAGATATTCGGACCTTGGCAGGATTTGGAACTAGAAACACCTTTTCAGATACGGTTTCTAATACCCGAGGAATAGGAGCCGCCCGAAGATGGATCAAGGCACAGTTTGATCAAATTTCTGAGGAATGCGGAGGATGCTTAGAGGTTTTCTACCAAAAGGATTTTGTGACCAAAGAGGGAAATCGCCGCGTTCCAAAAGATGCCTATGTAGTGAATGTGGTAGCGATTTTAAGAGGAACAGATTACCCGAACTCTCACGTAATCATGTCAGGAGATATTGACTCCAGGGCTTCCGATACCATGGACTTTGAAATTGATGCACCGGGTGCCAATGATAATGCATCCGGAATGGCTGGTACCATAGAAGCGGCTCGGGTTCTTTCGAAGTATAAATTCAAGCATAGCATCGCCTTTGTTGGTTTATCCGGGGAAGAGCAGGGTTTGTTTGGAGGAGCAGGTTTGGCACGATATGCCCAGGAAAAGGGATGGGAGATTGTTGGTGTCCTGAATAACGATATGATCGGGAATATCGAGGGTGTAGATGGAGTCATTGATAATCGAACCTTCCGGATATTCTCAGAACCTACTCCTGCCAATGAAACCGAGCAGGAGCGAAGAGCTCGAAGATTCACAGGTGGTGAAGTGGATGGTATTTCCAGACAATTGGCTCGATATATTCACAAGCAGGTCAAAACCTATATGCCTGAAATGAACCCCATGATGATTTATCGTTTGGATCGATTTGGCCGTGGCGGACATCACCGACCGTTTAATGATCTAGGATTCGCCGGGGTACGAATCATGGAAGCCCATGAAAATTACAACCGTCAGCATCAGGATATTCGCGTGGAAAAAGGAATAGCTTATGGGGATGTAATTGAGGGAGTGAATTTTGACTATGCAGAAAAGCTCACTGCCGTCAATGCCATTTCTCTTGCAGGCCTAGCCTGGGCACCTCCTGCTCCAAAAGATGTACGAATTGGAGGAGCTGTCCGTCCATCTACCACTTTGGCTTGGGAAGAAAGTAATGACCCCAATATCGCCGGTTATAAAATCTATTTCCGGCTGACCACCTCCCCTACTTGGGATAATTTTGTGTATGTATCAGGAGTGAATGAGCATACCCTAGAAGGCATTGTGATTGACAATTACTATTTCGGCGTAGCGGCTGTGGGCAAGGACGGCAATGAGTCCCCAGTGGTATTCCCCTTGCAACAAATTCGTAGATAATTGAATCGCCTTTTTGACATTAAAAATAAAACCGTGAGTGGAGACACTCACGGTGGCTTGAGATTTAGTTAGGTTTTTGGTTAGTAGCTCAAAACTTCTGGGACAAGGTAATAATGGCCATTGCTGCAAATAGCAATAAACCCCCAAATAGGAAGTATAAGATGTAGGTGAGGAAAGTTCGGAAGATTCTACCTGCAGGTTTGGCTTGATTAAATAAGAACCAAAATACCCATATCGTATAGCCAATGGAGAATATAATTGTAAGGCGTTCGAATATTTCATTTCGGAAAAAGGCCTCTCCTAAAATGCAAAAGGTATAAAATAGCGATTGCTGTCCCGTGATATAGCAATTAATCACAATGTGCTCCAGATAATTATAGCCAAAATTTCGAAATGAAAGGAAAGAGGCGAAGGAGTAAACAGGAAGTAGAAATAGGGTCGAAAACCGATAATTATTTACAAACCAAGCCAATACTTTCTCAGCATTATTTTCTTGGTTAAAATCTGATGCACCTGACATCCAACCTGTATAAAAATCGCCTAACCAGGTACTTTGATCCGTCAGTTCGGCGATAAGAAAATAAACGGTGGATAAAGTCAATAAAAAGGCAAAGGGTTTGAAATAGGGCTTTCTCTTGCCCTGAAGATAGTTTTTTAAGCTGATTCCCGGCCGAACTATCATCTCCCAAATAGTGAAAAACAAGCCCCGCTCTATTTGAAAAACAGTGGAAGACAGCTCGTGAATAAAATTCGAAAAGTTGATTCTACTTACCTGCCTGCTTTGTCCGCAATGGCTGCAAAAATTTCCCTCAGCCGGCTTTCCGCAATTCTTACAATTCATCGAATGACGTATTTTTGGATAATCTACCGATTTTTTCGAAAAACTAGGATTGAAATGTCAGGATAAGACCCCGCATGGAAAAGGGTTTTTTAAGGAAAACTCTATTCAAAAGTAGTGGCTTCATTAGTCGTGATGGCTTTTTCAAATGTTTGTCTGGGGGTCATTTTTCCTTGGATTTTCTCCTAATCATTGATTTATTTCCCGTCTCCTAGCTCTATACCATGTCCGCTACTAGCTATTCTTTCCGTAATTCAGCTTTCGAAAAAGCCGAAACTTCCTATCGGCTGACGGATGCAGGACTGGAAATCTCCAAGCTAGGATATTCCACTTCCATCCCCTATTCGGAAATCAAAAAAGTGCAGCTGTATCATGATCCCACTCGATTTGCGATGGACAAATATCAGTGCGATCTCACTCTAGGCAATGGAGCTGTTTTCACTCTGAAAAGCGTTCATTACCGGGGTTTGGGGGATTTTGAGGATCGCGGACCGGCCTATACTGCCTTTATTCGGGGGTTGCATGAACAGCTGAAAAATTTCCCCGGTATTGTGTATCACAGTGGCAACCAACCCGGATGTTTTGCGGGAAACCTAGTTATCCTGATCGCTACCGTTCTCCTAGTCACTTTTGCCTTGCTCTATATGGGTTCTTCTACGACAACTGGAATATTGATCAAACTTTCTGTAGTCGTCGTCATGCTCATTTTTTCCATCAGCTATATGAAAAAGAACAAACCGGCACCCTATAGCCCGGATCACTTACCCGAAAAGGTGCTGCCTAAATAAGGGTCTGTAAATTTCCTTTATTATTAGGGGAGACTGGAATTAGTTTGGGATATACCACTTGTTTTCTCGCAGATCTACGCCTCCATGGAGCTCTTCCTGAACGACCCGATCGATGATCCAAACCCCCTTTTTTGCCATATTTTCAAAGGTGTCAATTCCCTCCCCTTCAAAACCAATACGGGTCCGATGGATATAGAAACGATCGGAAAATTTTCTCCCAAAGGCTTTTTCTATCCCTTCCTTTCCGATGATAAAACCAATCAATCCACCCCAAGTGGC
>JABXHZ010000448.1 GCA_013373335.1 Cyclobacteriaceae bacterium
ACTTCTCAATCTGATCAACAATGCTTTTTATGCGGTGAATGAAAAGGCAATATCGGGAATTGATGGCTATTCACCCGAGGTAATTGTTTCCTCAAAAAAGACAGAAACTGGAATTGAAATTTCGGTAAAGGACAATGGTAACGGAATCCCAGACTCAGTTAAGGACAAAATCTTTCAGCCATTTTTTACCACTAAGCCGACTGGTTCAGGCACAGGCTTGGGTTTGAGTTTGAGCTATGATATCATCAAAGCACACCAAGGAATAATCCAGGTTAAAAGCGAAGAAAACATAGGAACCCAGTTAATAATCATTTTACCCACAACCTGATGAATAAGTATCTCCTACCTTTTATTTGTTTTGGCACACTCCTCTTCTCTTGTAAAGAATCTGACAAATTCAGTTTTTATGAAGAAAAAGTTACTCCATTACAAATGGAAGCCTTACCGGATTCACTTTCTCCTCCAAAGATTATTCGTTTAAGCGAAGTGAAAGCCCCGGATATTTTTGAAATTACGCCAACCAAAATTCCATTGAAATACCCTTATGGAGTTGGAAAACCAACGGTAAAAAGCTATGGTGTCAATGATGGGCTACCAGGAGATTTGGTTCAGGATTTAGTGCTAGACCAACAAGGAAATCTTTGGATAGGTGGTATCGGGTTCCTAAGCAAATTTGACGGGTCAACCTTTACCAATTTCAATATTAGTAATGGACTAGAAAGCGTACTCATCAGTCAACTATTAGTAGATTCAGATAACAACATATGGATTGGGACCTTATATGGATTGTACAAATACGACGGCTATAGATTTCATCAAATCTCTTTAAGTGAGGATGACAGGAACCATAACTTTTTATCTTTGATACAGGATCAGGATGGAACAATTTGGGCATCAAGCCAAAAGGGTATTTTTCGGATTAGTGAGGATTCTGTACAGGTTTTTGGAAAAGATGATGGGGTGCCACTTGGCCTTTATTACACTCTTTTTTTAGACCAATCGGGTCGGATTATTGCCACGTCAACAACTGAAAACTATGTGTATACGAATGGAAGATTTGAGCCATTTGATAAAATTCCTGCTATTGGGAACTCCCATCCTGTAATTCTCACCATAGACCAAGAGGGAAGCATTTGGTTTCGGATAAAATCAGGCGATAAAGATCAGCTTGGAAAATATGATGGTCAAAAAACCAGCCTGTTTGGAAAAGCCGAGGGATTTGATCACCAAGAAAGGATATACGGAGCCGAAACAACGAAATCTGGCGAAATCTGGATTAACACAGAAAAAGGAACCTATACTTATAAGAATGGAATTTTCAACTTCTATTCTGCCGGAGAACTTGATAAGCTTAATTTCTCTTCTGTTGTTGAGGACGATTTGGGGAATTATTGGATTATAACCAGGAATCGTTTTGTGAAAATTAATTTCAATCTTACTAATCCTTTAGAAATACCGGAAGGGGATTCTGACAACCTAAATAACTCCATAAGGTTAAGGCTTGCTATAGGTCCGAATGGGTCCAAGTGGGTAATATCTTCAAAACAAAGAAGCTCACTATTTAAGTATGAAAAAAATGAGGCAATTAAATATGATCTAGAACCGGTTTTTGGTGAAGGTTTTTTTTTCCTTTTCTTATTTGCTGACAAAAATGGAAATATCTGGCTATCCAATGGGGGAAATCAAAACATTCCAAAAAAGCTAATCAAATTTGATGGATCGAAATTTCACATCTATGGTGTCGATCAAGGAATTAAAATGGATTTTGTCAGAAATATTTCTGAGGATAAAGATGGAAATATTGTTTTGGTGACTTCGAGTGGTGTCTATTTTATCAATAATGAAATAATCACCTATTACGGCGAAAAACAAGGATTTCCTGAATTAATAACCTCAATTGTTTTTGATCAAAAAAACCGAATGTGGGTAGGTACTGGTTATTCAGGAGCCATTGCTTTTACTCAAGATAGTGTACTTAAAGTGAATACCAGCAATGGTCTTCCAAATAATTTTGTAAATGATCTTACCGTAGGACCGAATGGAACCATCTGGATGGGCACGGATGGGGGAATCGGGAGAATTGACGGAAACCAATTAAGCACTTTTGGTCAGGCAGAAGGTTTAGGAAGCATCGCTACCTCAATTTTTGTGGATACGCTCAATCAACAACTTTGGTTTGGAACAACCAAAGGATTAGCCACTTTATCTTTCGAAGAATCTCAATCTGAAAATCCACAATTTAGAATTTTTTCCAAACAAAATGGTTTCGAAAATATTCCTAGTTTTTTGGGGACGGGAGAAAAAATACAAGTTCGCTCCTCGGATATTTGGATGAATACTTTTTCAGATTTAGTCCGGTTCAATTGGAAGCAATTGCAAGAAATAAAGTCTCCATCAGTAAAAATTAAGAACATCCGTATAAACAACACAAACCTTCTTTGGTCTTTATTTTTGGAAGAAAATGACTCCTTAAATAAGCTTACTGTCACCAACGAATCCGTTTTGAAGTTTAGTAAAAAGCCAGAAGAAGAATTTCTCAAAGAACTTCAAAATGTATTTGGAAACATTGAATACGACAGCTTACAAAGAGGAGATCTTATTCCCATCAACCTAAGACTCCCCTACACCAATAACAGCATTACCTTCGAATTTTCTTCTGTTTCTCCTGCATATGGAAAGTACTTCCAATACCGTTACAAATTGGAAGGCTATGAGGAAAACTGGAGTCCTGTCAGCTTAAAAAATGAGGCATACTTTGGGAATATGACTGAAGGGGAATATACCTTCAAATTGGAAGCTTTTAGCCCTTTTGGAACGACCAGTAAACTTAGCTATACCTTCAAGGTCTTGCCCCCATGGTGGAGAACCTGGTGGGCTTATTTAATCTATTTAATAATGCTCCTTTTATTAGGACGAAGAATACATGCCTTTCAAAAGGAAAGAACCATTCGAAAAGAGCGTGAAAAGGCAAAAGACAGAGAATTGGAACAGGCACGTGAAATAGAAAAGGCTTATCAAAACCTAGAACTTGCTCACGAGAATCTCAAGGCGACTCAAACCCAACTCATCCAATCCGAGAAAATGGCTTCTCTTGGAGAGCTCACCGCAGGCATCGCCCATGAGATTCAGAATCCTCTGAATTTTGTCAACAACTTCTCAGAGATAAACAAAGAATTGATCGCCGACCTGAAAGAGGAAATCGAAAAGGGTGACATGGAAGAGGTCAAACTTCTCGCAGCAGATATCGAAAGTAATG
>JABXHZ010000458.1 GCA_013373335.1 Cyclobacteriaceae bacterium
ATTGAAGGGACTTTAGAAAATAATTTCAAAGCTACTGCAACTCAGTTGGAGGAAGCGATTACCGATAAAACCAAGGCTGTCATTTTCTCTTCACCTTGTAATCCTACGGGCTCTGTATTCAGCCAAGAAGAGTTGGAAGCCATTGCTAATGTGGTCAAAGCTCATGAAGGAATTATGGTGATTGCAGATGAGATCTATGAACTTATCAATTTTACCGGCAAGAATTTCAGTATTGCTTCTCTTCCAAGGATGTTTGAGCGGACCATTACTGTCAATGGTTTTTCTAAAGGTTATGCCATGACCGGCTGGAGAGTTGGCTATATCTGTGCTCCGGTAGAAATCGCCAAAGCCGTAGAAAAAATCCAAGGCCAATTTACTTCCGGAGGGACTGGGATTGCCCAGCGTGCAGCTTTAGCGGCTATTGCCGGCGATCAGACTCCGTCTAAAGAAATGGCTGAGGCCTATTTTAAACGAAGACAATTGGTGCTGGAACTACTTCAAGAAATTCCAGGAATCAAAACCCATATTCCAGAAGGTGCTTTTTATTTCTTTCCGGATGTGACTTCTTATTTTGGAAAATCTGCACACGGCCATACCGTGAATAACGCAGACGACCTTTGTCTTTATCTTTTGGATGTTGCTCACGTTTCTTTGGTAACAGGTTCCGCGTTCGGCGCACCAAATTGCGTCAGGTTGAGTTATGCTGCTTCTGAAGAAGAACTGAAGGAAGCGCTTAAACGATTGAAAAAAGCACTTGGAGATTTATCCTAAATTCTCATAAATCCTGGTCAATTGGCCAGGATATTTTTTTGCCTTTTTGGAAAGGCGTACTTTTGGGAAAATTTTTATCATGGAAAAAGCCCTTGTCATTACCCCAGTTAAGAACTCCATTGAAACCACCTTGGATACTGCGAAGGCTATTTCCGAGTCAGAGATAAAGGTTAAGCATATTATTTTTAATGATTTTTCAAATCCGGAAACCAAGAAGGAACTTGAGCGAAATCAGAAAAAATTTGGGTATGAGTTGGTTCATTTGGAAGAAATAACCAATCATCCTTCTCCCAATTACAAGTTGGTCTTACAGATTTCCCAAAAAAAAGCACTCGAATATGGATTGCCACTTTTGGTGGTAGAATCAGATGTGGTGGTTAAACGAGACACGATTCGGAAATTGCTGGATTATCAGAAACAAAAAGAAAATTCAGGTCTTGTCGGCTCAGTTACCGTGGACGAAAAAGGGGAGGTGAATTTTCCCTATCTCAAATTCAAGAATGTCAAAGACCCAATTATTTCAACTAAACGAAGCCTGAGTTTTTGTTGCACGCTCTTTTCGGAAAGTTTTCTGGAATCCTATGATTTTACCGGTTTGGATGATGCTAAAGATTGGTACGATACATTCATCTCATCAAAGTCCTTGGAGAAGGGTTTTGAGAACTATGTTTTGATGAATGCACCCGTATGGCATAGACCCCATGGAAGTCGACCTTGGAAGCAATTGAAGTATAAAAATCCCCTTAAATATTACTTTTTGAAGTTCTGGAAAGGGCTGGATAGAATCTAATAATTCAATTAAAAAATTCCGTGAATTCATCTTTAGGATGGTGCATCGCCAAAGTATCCCTTCCAAATTGCTTAAGGCTATAGCCCTGATTTTTTAGCATTTCATAGCAGTCATTTAAGTCTTGTTGACTGTGATTAACATTTTCAAATATGATAACTTTTGGCTTGTTTTTGGGGATGTCAAATATCTTGATTATTTCAAGGTCAAAGCCTTCTGCATCGATCTGTAATAAGTCTATTTGATGAATTTTGTACCGTTTGATTAGCGTATCTGGACAGATGACATCGACCCATTCAAAACTGATTCGTTTCTCGGATTCCTGAGGTATAGTAATCCCGAACTTCTGGCAATTTTTATTCACGATTCCGTTTTCAAAAAGCTCCTTGATTTTTTCCTTTGAAAAAGAGGCCAAACCCGTTGCCCAACGCATTTCGCTAAATCCAATTTTGTAGAGCTTCTGCTTTCCATCCTCTCTTCCTAGAGCGGCGCAGATAGGGTGAAGTTCTTCGTTTTTCTGATAGATTCTTTTCAAATATTGATTAAAGACCACAGGTTGTGGCTCAAAAAGGACTCCTTTCCACCGATCACGTTTGATGAATTTGTGGATAGGGTCATTGGTGATTCCGTCATTTGCCCCAACCTGAACTACTGTAAAATTTCCCTTTTTTGAGATAGAGTATTCAGAAAGAAATTCAGACATGCTCCCTTTTTTAGGTTTATAAAGGTATCGGTAATAACCCATGAAAAAGGGGTTTTCATTTGCACTTAGTGAAATCCGCAGGTCTTTATAAAGATTTTTAAGGGATGATTTAATTGACATGAATACGATTTTCGAGAATTATATAAAGCGCTTCGATTTTGGTAGAGAAAGATAGCCTTTTTTAAATTTTCCCTAAAAAGCGCATTAATTGATTGTAAGGGCGAGACCAGGTTCGTTGAAAGCGAAGAGGACCTAATAACTCCCGATTGAAAAAATCAGCATGTTTTCGATTTAGGTAAGCTATGCGCTCCCGCTTTTTTTGATTAGATCCTGTTTGTTTTCGTTTGCTTCCAGGCGTCAATCTGTAAAAGAAACCGACGAAGGGTAATTGAATTACCTCTCCACCGTCTTTCAATAATTTGATCCAAAATTCCCAATCCTCCCTGCCCATTCGCATGTCCTCGGAAAAACCTCCTACTTTTTCACAGTCCTTTTTTCGAAAAAGGGAAGAAACGAAAATCATATTATCACGGGCAAGGGCTCTTCTTGAAAAGGGTTTAAGCTTCCAAGCTTTTGATCCATTTTCATCGAATTTTTCACCTTGGCAATAAACTACTTTTACTTCAGGGTTTGATTCCAAAACCTCAACCGCACGTGTAATATATTCTGGATGAATCTTGTCGTCCCCATCCAGGGGTAATAAATAAGTTCCAGCAGCCTGACGAATGCCCGCATTTCTAGCAGCGGCTACCCCTTTGTTCTCTTGATCTATGATTTCTAGCTCCGGGTAGTTTTTTAATTGAGACAAAGCAACCTGTAGACTTGAGTCTGTAGATCCGTCATTCACCACAATCACTTCCAGAGGTCTATAGGTGGAGTTAAATGCGGATTGAATTGTTTCTTCCAGGTAGGATGCTTGGTTATAACAAGGAATAATTATCGAAACTAAGGGCTTGTCTTTGGTCATATAGGATAAAAATTGGCTTTTTATTTTACATTCAAAAAAAGTGTTTTACGTTTTATTAATTTGTTTTGTTTAATAAATAATTCCAAATCAAAATTTGGTTTTATAAAATATCTCAGTAAATTTATTTCGGTGATTAAACAACTTTTGTCAGTTATTCTTTAAAGAAACGGAGGGTAATAGCTCCATTTTAGAATTTATAGTTTTAAAAAATCCGGATCAGCCATCCGGATTTTTTCTTTTATTTTACATTCAAATTCCTGCAAAATTTTACCTCAACTCAGAATTGTGTCCTATCGTATTTTCTATTTGATCGTTTTATTGATCCTTTTTTCAGGCTTGGAGGTAAGGGCTCAAACCCAAGAATATGATTCTAATTATGTTGAGGTTCATCCGGAAATCTTTAGTCTCAGGTTTTATTTTTCAAAAAAGTACTCCAATTTCTCAATAAATGCTCCTGACCAAGACCGCCGCCTAATTTTCAGACCTAATTCAGGTAATAATTTGGGAGTGGGTTTTACCTACCAAAAATTCACTTTAAACATTGCCGGTCCATTTTCTTTTTTGAATCCGAATCGTCAGTTGGATTTTCCTAAATATTGGGACCTACAAGCGCATATGTATCCCAAAAAAATGATTATTGATTTTTTCGGACAGTTTTATGATGGATTTATTTTGAGCAAGGATCAATTACAGAATTCGGATCAGGACTATCTTCGGGAGGATATAAAACTCCGGAAATACGGTTTGAATTTCAATTACCTTTTTCACGGAGACAAATTGTCCATCCAGGCAGCTTTTAATCAATCTCATATTCAGAAGAAATCCGCTTTTTCCCCTTTTGTTGGATTTGAAATTTATGGAGGAAAAGTGACAGGGGACTCTTTGTTGCTTCCGAGTTCTGAGCAGTTGGAGTCTGTCAATTTTCGGCGCGTAAATTATTTTCAGCTAGGTCCTAAAGTCGGAGGAGCGGGTACCTTGATATTGGGGAAAGGTTTTTTCCTTACAGGGGTAGCAGGAGTCAACCTAAGTTTAGGCTATGCTATTTGGGAAAATGGCTCCACGAGGGAAAAGTGGGGTGGTTTCCCCACATTTTTTTTGAGGGGATTTGCCGGGTATAACTCCCGTAAATTTTCCATTAATGCGAATTATGTTTGGAAAAATTTAGCCCTTGTTCAAGATGATCCTTTTGACCAAGCTATCAATACCGGTAACTATCGGATCAATTTCGTGTACAAGTTTGCTGTAGGAAAATCTTTTGAAAGGAAATTCCAGAAATTCAATCCGATGCGCCTCATCAGCAAAGATTGATTGTTTTTGCCTTGGGCTTTCTTTGATTTCACGTAGCTTTGGATAATCAACGAAAACTACAAGTAATATGGACAATCGATTTGGAATCGCCGAATCTTTGGAACGATTAGGGGTAAAATCTGAAAACTTGGGGACTTCAACTGGAGAATCCTGGATGGATTCTGGAAAAGACTTTTTTCCTTCAGTCTCTCCCGTTGATGGATCAATAATCGCCCAAGTTCAGGAATCGAGCTCAGAGACCTATGAATCCGTGATTTCCACCGCCCAAATGGCTTTTGAAAAGTGGCGTTTGGTCCCCGCCCCAAAGCGAGGGGAAATAGTCCGGGAAATTGGCAATGCATTACGGGAAGTAAAAGCAGACTTAGGCAAACTCGTTTCTTTTGAAATGGGAAAATCCTACCAAGAAGGCTTGGGAGAAGTGCAGGAAATGATAGATATCTGTGATTTTGCGGTTGGATTGTCCAGACAACTTTATGGTTTGACTATGCCCTCCGAGAGGCCTGGCCACCGGATGTATGAACAATGGCATCCACTGGGAATCGTTGGAATTATTTCGGCCTTCAATTTCCCTGTAGCTGTTTGGTCTTGGAATGTTGCTTTGGCTTGGGTTTGTGGTGACGTTACCGTATGGAAACCTTCAGAAAAAGCTCCGCTTTCAGGAATTGCTTGCCAACATATCGTGAGTAAGATTTTTAGAAAGCATGGCATGCCCGAAGGAATTTCAAATTTGATCATTGGAGATTACAAAGTAGGAGAGATGCTTTCGCATGATCCAAGAGTGCCTTTGGTTTCTGCTACAGGTTCTACCCGAATGGGTAAACTCGTTGGAAAAGCAGTAGGTGAGCGTTTAGGAAGGGCACTGTTGGAATTGGGAGGAAACAATGCCATCATCATTACTGAAAACGCGGATTTGGACATGGCAATCCGGGGTGCACTATTTGGTGCAGTAGGTACGGCGGGCCAGCGTTGTACCAGTACAAGAAGGCTGATTATCCATGAGAAAGTTTATGATGAAGTAAAAAATAGATTGGCTTCTGCCTACAGTAAATTGGTCATAGGCGATCCGTTGGATGAGAGAAATCACGTCGGTCCGTTGATTGATCAAGCAGCCGTAGATATGTATTTAAAAGCCATTGAAAAGGTGAAGGAAGAAGGAGGGAAAGCTGTGGTCGAAGGAGGGATTTTGAGTGGAGCAGGATACGAATCCGGATGCTATGTGAAACCTGCTATTTATGAAGCTGAAAATCATTTTGAAATAGTTCAGCATGAGACCTTCGCCCCAATCTTATACTTAATCAAGTACAAAACTTTTGAGGAGGCATTAGCTCTTCACAATGGGGTTCCACAAGGACTTTCCTCAGCAATTATGACCACCAATATGCGAGAAGCAGAGACTTTCCTATCTGTTGCTGGATCAGATTGTGGGATAGCAAATGTCAATATCGGAACCTCCGGCGCCGAAATTGGGGGAGCTTTTGGAGGTGAAAAAGAAACAGGTGGAGGTAGAGAATCTGGCTCTGATGCGTGGAAAGCTTATATGCGCAGACAAACCAATACCATCAATTATTCAACTGAATTACCATTGGCGCAAGGAATCAAATTTGATATATAAGGAAGAAAAATATTTAACTCATTTTCAATGGGTTGAAAATTTTGTTTTTCTTACTATTTGGTGATTCAAAAATTGCATTTACATTTGCAGTCCCATTTGGGAAGGAATTTGGGAGCTTAGCTCAGTTGGTTCAGAGCATCTGCCTTACAAGCAGAGGGTCGGGGGTTCGA
>JABXHZ010000246.1 GCA_013373335.1 Cyclobacteriaceae bacterium
ACATTAAGGTTGGTAACCTTTGCTTCCATAGGTACCGGGAGCATTGCAGATTTTATGGTCCAAGTCATTGGTAGTAAAACTCCATTCTTTTCTTGGTAATCAGAGTAGAATGTGTCTCCAGACATTTGATTTTCATTTTTAATACGCAATCCTGTATTTTGATCATAGTAGTTGACCAGTTTTGCACCAGACGGTGCAGAAATAATCACTTTATATGCAGGTGTTCCGTCCACATCTTTTAAACCATCCAATTCAAGAGTATATCCCAATTCCTCAACCCAGGCTTCTGGAATTAAATAAGCATTAATTTTTGCCTCCTCTAATTGCTGTCCACTTAGTTGCATACTTTGTCCTTGAACACTAACAGTTCCCGAATCTTTATTAATGACAGAACTTTGCATCACATTTCCACCTACGGACGTTTTTTGTGAATAACGTCCACTCGCATCAAATACCATATCTAAAGATAATGGTGTACCCATTATCTCAGCATTCATCGTCATGGATGCGGTTTTTATTGCTTGTGCTTTTTCTTTTCCACCAATTTTCTGCAAAAAATTAGAGATTACTTTTTCAGCAGTCATATCAGCATCTGCCGTTAGTTCCTTAGCCGGGAAGCCCATGTTATCATATAACCTGACTTCGCCAAACTTTGCTAATTTTTCTTGAATTTCACTTCCATTACCCACTGCCGTGATATAGAGTTTGCTCGGGTCGATTAGTTTTTTAGCTGTCTGATTAATATCTGCTACAGAATAGCTGTTCAATTCTTGGAGGTAATTCTTATAGTAGTCTTTCGGTAACCCATATCGCTCAATGTTCAAGGCAAAATTTGCAATTGTCGATGGGCTTTCCAGAGATCTTCCAAATGATCCTGATAGATTTGCTTTCGCTTTTTCAAGTTCTTCGGCTGTCACTCCTTCTTCAACAATTTTATTGATTTCGTATAAAAACTCTACTACAGCAGAATCTGTAACCTCTGTTCTAACCGATCCACTCGCAGTGAATCTTCCGATCAATCTATCAGGACTGATTGAAGAATAAGCGCCGTAAGTATATCCTTTGTCTTCACGAAGATTCATGAAAAGTCTTGCTGAAGAACCTCCCCCAAGAATTTGATTCAGTAACCTTGAAGAAATATAATCTTCATCCCCAACCTTTAATTCTACTGGCTGAGTCACATTGATTACGGTCTGAACAGAAGAGCTTCTATCTACAAGACCTACTACTGTCATACCTGTTCTTTCTGGCTTTTCATATGTGAAACTTGGTACATCACCAGCTTGCCATTTGGCAAAATATTGTTCGGTGATTTTCTGGGCTTCATCAAGATCCATATCACCTACGATAGTCAAATAAGCGATATTTGGTTTGAAAAAGGTTTCATAATACGCTTTTACATCCTCCACAGAGATGTTTTTGATAGTCTCCTCTGTTTCTACTTCACCATAAGGGTGATCTTTGCCATAAACCATCGCTGAAGCTAATCGACTGGAGATCGCATTTGGATCATCCTTGGTTGTGGCCAAACCGGTTAAAGTTTGTTTTCTTAACTTTTCTAACTCCTCTTCAGGAAAACTAGGGTTGTACAAGACATCAGTCATGAGTTCAAGTAATTTTCCCTGATGTTTTTTCAGCGAGGATCCAAAAATAGATGTGGAAGAAGCTGCGAGACTAGCTCCTATAAAGTCAATTTCTTCATCTATCTGATCTTTTGTTCTGCTTTCTGTACCAGAAGTCATCATCTGTCCCACAAAACCTGTGAGGCCAGCTTTATCTCCTTCCATTAGAGGGTCTCTATCCAAAACAAGGGAAAAAGCAACCCTTGGAAGTTTATCATTGGTCACCAAAATAACTTTTAAACCATTTTCTAGGGTAAACATTTCAGCGTCTCCAATATTGATTTCTGGAGCGGGACCTGAAGCAGGAAGCTGACTTCTATCAACTTGAGCCCACGCGTTGCCCACTAGTAGAGCGGCGAATAATAATATTGCTAATTTTTTCATCTTTCTATTCTGATTAAAGCCAAAGAATTATTCAGTAGTTTCTTGCGCTTTTGGCAAGTAATACAAAACTACCCTTCCATCAAGATTCAAGTATTCGTTTGCTACCCGCTTAATGTCTTCCTGAGTCACTTTGCTGTAGTAATCCATTACTTGATTGATATAATTAGTGTCTCCAAAAATAACATGGGCCTCTGCCAGGTTTTGGGCTACACCAGAAACGGAAGAGTTTCCACTGACTATATTATTCTCAATAATATTTTTAAGCTTTTCAAAGTCCCTGTCTGAAATTCCTTCAGTTTGTACTTGCTTTATCAGCTTGTCGATTTCAGTTTCCAAATCCTCGGGAGCCACACCCATATTAGTGATACCATACATGATAAAGATTCCTCCATCTTCCAGTTCCAAAGGGATGGCTGCTACAGCTAATGCTTTTTGTTGCTTATCCACCAATTCCTTGGTCATGAGTGAAGAGTTACCACCGGTGAGGTAAGTAGAAAGCATAGATAGAGCATAGGAGTCCGGATGATTTCTTGGAGGAAGGTTATAAGCCTGGATGACAGCTGGAATTTGAATGTTGTCATAAATGACATCTCTAATTTCCTCAGTCTTTTTGGGCTCAGTTACATTTGGTCGATAGATATCGCCATTTCCTCTAGGGATTTCCGAAAAATATTGACGTATCCAAGATTCCGCTTGTGCATAATCAATATCTCCAGCTACAACTAGGGTAGCGTTATTGGGTACGTAAAACTGCTTGTAAAAATCCTTGAACTCATCAATGGTAGCCGCATTCAAATGATCTAAAGATCCGATAGGAGCCCAACGATAAGGATGCTCGGAGTAAGCGCGCTTTAAAGTTTCAATTAGAATTGATCCATAAGGTCGATTGTCATAACTCTGTCTTTTTTCTTCTTTTACGACCTCTCTCTGTGTCTCTACCCCCGTTTCATCTACTTTGGAGTGGAGCATTCGCTCACTTTCCATATATAGAGTCAACTCCAACTCATTGGAGGGTACTGTTTGATAGTAGAAAGTGATATCATTGGAGGTGAATGCGTTCAATGTTCCTCCACGACCCTGAATGATGTTCATGTATTGGCCGCGCTCGATATTTTCAGAACCCTCAAACATCAAGTGCTCGAAAAAATGAGCAAAACCTGTCCGCTCTGGATTTTCATTTTTTGAACCTACATGATATAGCACGGATGTGTTGACAATGGGAGTAGAATTGTCTTGGTGCATGATGACATGCAGTCCATTGTCCAGAGTAAATTCTCTGAACTCAATTTTCTTTTGGGCTAAAGCTGGAAAAATCGTCCAAGCTATTAGCAACCCTAAAGCAGTGAGTTTTTTCATAATTAAGGTTAGTATTAGTTTTATTTTGAATCGACTAGAGGCTAACTTTTGTTTCAAATGTTCATTTTTGGAACAATTTTCTTCGAAAAGAACGAAGCTTTAATCGATCAATCATTTTGATACCGAAAAAATTATTTTTCTCCCAAACAAAAAAATTTATTTTTCAATTATTTCTTATTTTATCTTAAAAAATTACTTGCCTTAATCAGTTTATTCCTTTAAACAAGAATTTATTGTATTAATCTAATTTATTCATAACCGTATTTTCCTTTCCACCTTGCGGCAAGGAATTTCCTCATTTCTCTTTCTCTTGCGGACTCCCCAGGATCAAAAAATGTGGTTCCCTTTAATTCCTGAGGTAAATATTCCTGTTCAATAAAATTCCCTTCCCCATCATGAGAATATTGGTAATCCTTCCCATAATTCAAGTCTTTCATTAGTTTGGTAGGGGCATTTCTAAGATGAAAAGGGACCGAAAGATCTCCTGTTTTCCGAACTATTTCTTGTGCTTTCCCAATGGCTAAATAGGAGGCGTTGCTTTTTGGTGAACTGGCCAGGTATGTGACACATTGAGCAAGTATAATCCTCGCCTCAGGATAACCAATCATTTTCACTGCTTCAAAACAGTTTGTTGCTAAAAGTAAAGCGTTTGGGTTAGCATTCCCAATGTCTTCCGAAGCTAAAATCACCAACCGTCGCGCAATAAATTTGACGTCTTCTCCTCCTTCAATCATTCGAGCCAACCAATAGACGGCTCCATTAGGATCGGAGCCTCGGATGGATTTGATAAATGCTGAAATAATATCATAATGTTGTTCTCCTGATTTGTCATAGAGCGCAACTTTTTGCTGCGCAATCTGCATCACCTTTTCATCGGTGATGATGCAGGGATTTTCATGGATTCCGTCAATCACTATTTCCAATAGATTCAGCAGTTTTCTTCCATCTCCACCTGAAATCCGCATCAAAGCATCTGTTTCCTTCAATTCAACTTTGATCTTTTTCAAATCAGGATCTTTTTCCAAAGCCTGCTGAATCATGGCAAGCATTTCGGTTTTTCCTAATGGATTTAATGTGAAAACCTGACAACGAGATAATAGCGCTGAGTTGACTTCGAAAGAAGGATTTTCTGTGGTTGCACCGATTAGGCGGATGATTCCCTTTTCCACGGCACCCAAAAGGGCGTCCTGCTGAGATTTGTTGAAGCGGTGAATCTCGTCGATGAAAAGGACCACGCCCATTTGGAATTTGGCCTTTTCTATCACTTCACGGATGTCTTTTACGCCGGAATTAATAGCGCTTAATGTGTAAAAGGGAGCTTTGATTTCATTGGCTATAATATTCGCTATTGTAGTCTTTCCCACTCCAGGAGGTCCCCATAGAATCAATGAAGGTACATTGCCGGACTTGATGGCTTTATATAGAAAAGAACTTGGCGACGATAGGTGTTCCTGACCAATAAGATCCTCCAATTGGGAAGGGCGCATTCGTTCGGCTAGGGGAGTAGAATTCATGGGACTATAAAGAGGTTATCAAATTGAATTTATGATTCAATTTCCAATAGCAAAATAGCATAAAAAAAGGCCTTTTCAGGCCTGAATGGATTTGAATTGAATTATTGAGTCAAATTCTGTCTTTTTCAATTTCAAATTTTCCTGATTCTTTTAGCAAACTCATCCAAGTGCTCATCCGTGAAATCCAAATGGGTTACAAAACGAACTAGATCCTTTCCGAATTTTACGGACTTAATATTTTGATCAGCCAGTTTCTTCATAAATTCCTCAGGAGTGATATCCACTAACCGTGCGATCACGATATTGGTTGCCACGGGAAAGACCTCAGAAACTACGGGTAGTTTGCTAAGTATTTCACCTAAGGCCTGAGCCCGTTTATGGTCTTCTTTTAGTCGATCTACTTGATGATCTAAGGCGTAAATTCCAGCAGCAGCCAAAAATCCTGCTTGACGCATCCCCCCTCCAAAGACTTTTCGGACTTTTCGAGCCCGTTTGATATCTGCTTTTGAGCCCAATAAAACGGACCCCACTGGACACCCTAGACCTTTGCTCAGGCAAATGGAAATAGTGTCAAAATGAGCACCCCAATCAACAGGTTTTTCACCTGTTTCAACCAAGGCATTAAATAATCTAGCCCCGTCCAAGTGAAGCTTTAGGCCTTTTTCCTGACAGAGTTGATGAATCGGTTTGATTTCTTCTAAAGTATAAATGCTTCCTCCTCCCTTGTTCATCGTATTTTCCAAAGAAACCAAAGTCGTTTCCGGAGCATGAACATCATCCGGGTTGATAGAATCAGCGATTTGGTTTGCTTTAACTTTCCCGAAATCTCCAGGAAGTAGTTTGACCGATGCTCCGGAGTTGGCCATAATTCCACCTCCTTCATAAAGGTAAATATGGGAGTATTGGTGGCAGATGACTTCAGTTTGAAGACCTGTGTGAAGACGAATTGCGATCTGATTGGTCATGGTGCCTGAAGGACAAAAAAGAGCTGCCTCCATTCCAAAAAGCTTTGCGATTTTTTCTTCTAAGGCATTCACGGTTGGATCTTCGCCAAAGACATCATCACCCACCGGAGCTGAGAACATCGCCTCCTTCATTCCTGGTGTTGGGCGGGTAACTGTATCACTTCGTAGATCAATTAGCATGGTAGAAATAGATTGATTTTGAACTATTGGAAGGTGTTAAAGTTTGTAGCGCACGGGCTGCTTCAATGGGGCGGTCGGTTGCCAAAATATCTGCCCCATGCTGCACAAAACTCACATAAATTTCATCTCCACGGGCTTCTGCACTTCGATCAAGATTGCCTAAAGTCCCCAAAATAGTAAAGACTCCCTTTTCATGAAGCGCCTTATTGAAGGTTTTGGATTTTTCGGCTACTCCAGTAAATGCAATTACTCTGTTCCAAGGAATTCCCGTCTCTTCAAGTCTTTCGATCTCTTCTTCATTCCGGATTGTAACCGAGAGCATTAATTCAGGAGCTAGAAAATGAAGTTTTTTGGCAGCAGGGAATGTATAAGAAATCAAGGCAGCATAGGCTTCAGACTCAGTTTCTCTAACCTCCTCTATTACTTTTTCAAATGGGACGGATCGCTTGATGTCTACAGTGAGTAGAGCTTTTCCTTTGGACCAAAGTAGGGCCTCTTTCAAGGTAGGAACCTTGAAACCGGTCAATTTCCCATCATTGTCTTCTAAAAATAGACTTTTGATATACTCAAAAGATACTTCGTTGACCTTTCCAGTGCCATTGGTTGTCCGATCCAAGTCATCGTCGTGCATTAATACCAAAACCGAATCTTTGGTCATAGCCACATCCAACTCAATGATAGCAGGTGTGTATTTCAGGACATTTTCGAAAGTCTCGATCGCATTTTCAGGATATCCCGGATAAGGCCCACCTCGATGGGCAGAGACCATGGGGATTCGATCAGCCGTCCAAGAATAGAATTCACGTGTTTCTTCTATGTTCAAAACACGCGTAATGTGAATTTTTTTAGAGTCG
>JABXHZ010000078.1 GCA_013373335.1 Cyclobacteriaceae bacterium
CTTCGAAGAAAACTTGGCATCATCTTTCAAGATTTTCAACTATTTAACGATCGAACCGTCGCAGAAAACCTTGCCTTTGTCATGAAGGCAACAGGCTGGAAAGACAAGGCAAAAATCAAAGAGCGGATGGCTGAGGTCTTACTTCTAGTAGGCCTCCACAATGCATCTAGTAAAATGCCTCATCAATTGAGTGGGGGTGAGCAACAGCGGGTTGTAATTGCCAGAGCTTTGCTAAACGAACCTTCCATTCTTTTAGCTGACGAACCTACCGGAAACTTGGACCCAGATGTAGCAGATGGGATTTTCAAGCTATTTCAAGAGATCAACAAGAAAGGAACGGCTATCCTCATGGCCACCCACAATCACGAATTATTGAGAAAATATCCCTACCGAGTACTCAAGTGCGAAAACGGAAAATTGCTGGATAGTCAAACACATGACGTTTCCTTTGGTTCTTCTTGGTAAAAACTAATCGGACACAACAGCGATCCCAATTCTGCGTTTGAAAGGAATGAAACAACACCTTATATGAGAATATTCAAAGGACTTCCGCTTTTCCTTGTCTTTGCCCTGCTTGGACTGTTTTCCTGTAACAATCAAGATCCCGAACCACCTGTTGATCTGGGTTCCAATGCTGCGGTAAACCAATGGATATATGAAATCATGGAGCAGGTTTACTATTGGTTAGAGGATATGGGAAATCCTATTGCTGAAACTTCTGATCCTGAAGATTTCTTTGAAGCACTGCTAAACCGTCCAACTGACCGTTTTTCTGTAATTTACCCAGATTACCAAGAATTGATCAATTCCCTCAATGGGATTACCCTAGAGGCAGGGTATGAATTCATACTTTATACGGATAGCCAAAATTCTAATCTAGTTGTTGCCGAAATCACCTATATCAAGAAAAATAGCCCTGCCGAATCTGCCGGTCTTTTACGCGGTGACGTCATCCAAGCTATCAATGGAGAAGCAATGACAATTGATAACTATCGGGAGGTTTTGGAAGATATTTCGGCGACTCATATTATCAGTTATTTGAGATTTAATGAGGGAACAAACCAATATGAAGATCAGGGGAATTTGGAATTAAATGTAGTCCAACTAGCCGAAAACCCTAATTTTCTAGACACCATCTACACGATCAATAATCAAAAAATTGGTTATGTTATTTACCATTTCTTCGCACCAGGCCCTGGTAGCGGAAGCACAGTTTATGATGATGAGATGGATGGAATCTTTGCCAAATTCAAGGCTGAAGGAATTGATCATCTGATTGTGGATTTCAGATACAACGGTGGTGGATTTGTCTCTTCAGCAGTGAATTTAGCCAGCTTAATTGCACCGAGTGTGGATCAGAATGATATTTTCTCAAAAACGAAATACAATAGCTTCCTAAGTCAATTTGATGATTTCCAAAATGTCCAGACTCCATTCAAGACCAAGCCCGAAAATTTGGGGAATATCCTGGATGGAAATCGAGTTTATATTTTGACTTCTAGAAGAACTGCTTCTGCATCCGAGTTGATCATCAATGGTCTTAAGCCATACATGGATGTCTTTTTGATTGGGGATGTGACCACAGGAAAAAATGTAGGATCAATACCTTTTGAGGATGATAACAATCCCCAAAACGCTTATGGAATCTTGCCTATTGTAACGCAAAGCTTCAATAGCCTTGATGAATCTGATTACACAACGGGCTTCACTCCAAATATTTCTGCAAGAGAAGTAAACGAACGTCTAAGACCCTTAGGCGATATAAATGAGCAACTCCTCCGAACTGCTATTACAGAGATAACGGGAGAAGCTCCATCTGGCCGTTTCAAAAAGCTTGATCGTCAAGATATAGGAAGTACACTGGACAACAAAATCCGATCTGGAAGGATGATAGAAACCATGAATTAACAAAAACCAAGAGCTCCCTAAATCGGAGCTCTTTTTTTTACCTCAATGAAAAATTTCTCTAATTACTTTTTCAAAAGGTTTGGAATATTTTGGTAAGCGAATAAATTTAGGATATAAATTTTATCCTTCTGGGATAAAATTGTTGTTTATTTTAACCAACCAACCTTTTACAAAATGAAAAACATCTTGAGAAAACCTGTCTCAATGGCAGGGGTGGTTATTGGAGCGATGGCTTTTGCCTGTATGCCCCAAGAGCAAAGTCCAGTGATCAATGACTCCGTGGTGGAATATGTAAAATTCCAAAATGGAGACATTATTCCCGGAAAGTACATCGTTCGATTAAATGCTTCGAACTTGAATTTCAGAAAAACAAAAGATTATGCCAGTAACCAAGCGGCCATGCGAAAAATCAGCATGGACATCTTGGCAAGATATGATATTGCAGAAGCCAACTTAGGCTATGTTTATGGAAGTTCCATCGAGGGATTCTCTGTAGAACTTACCAATGAAGAATACGAAAAACTATCCAAAGACCCTGCTGTGAAGTTCATCGAGCCGGATCGGGTAATTGCTCTTGCCCCACCTCCAGGAAAAGGCCCAGGTGGCGGTGACGGAGGTGATGGTGGAGGCAGTAGCCCTTCCCAACAAACTCCTTGGGGAATTACTAGAGTGGGTGGCGGTGCTACCTATGAAGGAAGTGGAAAAGCATATGTCATCGATTCAGGAATCGATGCTACTCACCCTGATTTGAGTGTTGATGCTACTATCGGTTTCAACGCCTTTTCAGATAAAAGGGATGGAGATATTACAAAGGATGGTAGCGGACATGGAACACACGTGGCTGGCACCATAGCAGCCGTTAACAATGAAATTGGAGTAGTAGGTGTAGCTGCTGGGGCAACTGTGGTTCCAGTCAAGGTATTGAATAGCCGTGGTTCCGGTTCCTATTCCGGTGTAATTGCAGGAGTGGAATTTGTAAAGGATAACAGCTCTAATGGAGATGTTGCTAATATGAGTTTAGGTGGTCCATTCTCTCAGTCATTAAACGACGCGGTGATCGCCTTAGCTCAATCTGGAGTAAAAGTGGCACTAGCCGCAGGAAATGAAAGTACAGATGCTGGAACAAG
>JABXHZ010000077.1 GCA_013373335.1 Cyclobacteriaceae bacterium
ATGCTTTTAACAACTCTCCTCATTCGAACAAAAATTGAACTTTAACAATTTAGGAAATTCTTCAAAATCAGCCACTTAAAAATCAGCTTTATTGCTAAGCTGCCCCAAACAAAAAAGCTCCAAGGTTTCCCTTGAAGCTTTCCTGATTTCTTACTTTTTCTACTTACCACTCGGTATGAAATATTCCTTCCCGGTCGGTGCGTTCGTAGGTATGCGAACCGAAGTGGTCCCGCTGGGCTTGGATTAGATTCAGTGGCAGACGCCCGCTCGTGAAAGCGTCGAAGTAACTGATGGCTGTCATCAAGCCCGGCATGGCAATGCCCCACTCAAGTGCTTGAATGGCCGTTTTACGAACGGCAGGAAGGGTTTTCTGAACCTTTTCCACAAAGGCTTTAGCCAAAAGCAGATTTTCCAGTCTCGGATTTTCTTCAAAAGCTTTCGCAATATCCGCCAACAAGCCGGCCCGAATAATGCATCCCGCCCGCCAAATTTTAGCGATTTGGGATAGGTTCAGTTCGTAGCCATATTCTTGGGAGGCCGCCGCTAATTGATGCAAGCCTTGGGTGTAAGAAATTATAAAAGCAAAATACAGAGCCTCTTCACAGGAAGCGATCAGTTCTGCTTTCTCCAAGCCTGGTAATTCCGGACGAGTATAGAGAGCATCTGCTTTTTCCCGATCGGCCTTCAAGGCAGAAATTTCCCGCATGCTGACTGCCATGTCGATGGTAGGCACAGGAATACCCAAGTCCATGGCATTTTGAGAAGTCCATTTTCCGGTTCCTTTTTGTTTGGCTTTATCAAGAATGACATCCACCAAACGCCCTGTTCCCAAGTCATCTTCCTTAAGGAAAATCTCCGCTGTGATTTCCACCAAAAAGGATTGCAATCGTCCTTTGTTCCAGGAATCAAAGACCTGGTGAAGTTCATCATTGCTTAGTCCTCCTGCACGATGCAACAGGTCATAGATTTCAGAGGTTAATTGCATCATGGCGTATTCGATACCATTGTGCACCATTTTCACATAGTTACCCGCAGACTTCGGCCCCAAGTAAGCAACGCAAGGCTCGCCCTTGTACTTGGCAGAGACCGCTTCGAAGATAGGGCGCACATGCTCGTAGGCTTCCCGGTTTCCTCCGGGCATAATACTCGGTCCGCGACGGGCCCCTTTAGCTCCTCCAGATACACCCGATCCGAAAAAGTGGATCCCTTTTTCACTCAAATAAGCATCCCTTCGATCCGTATCGGTGAAAAATGAATTTCCTCCATCGATGATGATATCTCCCTGATCAAGATGAGGAAGCAGTTGATCAATGACCTGATCGACGATTTTACCTGCCGGAACGAGCAACATGATTTTTCGTGGACTGCTCAGAGCCTGCACAAAAGTGGCTAAATCCTGGGTGGCATCGACCTTTTTGAGATCGCCCCCTTCAGTCTTCAGCGCATCCACTTTTTCACGGTCCAGGTCATAGCCAAAAGCTGAAAAACCATGGTCGGCGACGTTCAGAATAAAATTCCGCCCCATGACACCTAAACCAATCAATCCAAAATCATATTGTGCGTTTTGCATCTTCGTCAATTTTCTGTTTTAAAATAGTTGGTACTCTTAGCTCCTTCTACCTCAGATTCTCACAAATACACTTATTTTTGTGCACGGATCCAAAATTAACCGATTGATTGATGTCTTGCAGGATTTTGGTAAAAAACCTTGATTCTTCTCTTTTTCCATGTGTCACTTCCTTAAACTAGTCTGCACCCGATGAAAAAAATACCCAACCAGATGCTAATTATCTTCGGGGCATCCGGTGACTTGACTACCCGAAAACTTATACCTGCGATTTATAACCTGTACAAAGGAGGACATCTTCCGGAATCCTTTGCTGTTTTGGGTGTTAGCCGCAGCCATCTTTCCGATAAGGAATTTCGTGAAAAATCCATCTGGGACAGTCCATTCCTGAAGAAAGCAATTGCGAAAGAGGAAAAAGCCTTTGTTCAGACTTTCGCAGAGAAATTCCATTACCATGATTTAGGTAGTGATTACGATAGAAGCTATGATGCATTGGGTAAAAAAATTGCAAAGCTGAACGAAAAGCATCAAACCCAAGGCAATTATATTTTTTACCTATCAACCCCTCCCAGCCTGTATGAGGCCATTGCCAAAAATTTAAACCAAGCACAGCTCAGCCAGGAAAATGGAGGTTTTCGGAGATTGGTTGTCGAAAAGCCTTTTGGTTATGATTTGGCCTCAGCAAAGCAACTGAATGATGCGCTTCATCATTATTTTGAAGAAAAGCAGGTCTATCGGATCGATCATTATTTGGGAAAAGAGACTGTGCAGAATCTTTTGGTTACTCGTTTTTCCAATTCCATTTTCGAACCTCTTTGGAACAGACGCTACATTCACCATGTGGAGATCACCAATTCCGAAACGGTAGGTGTAGAAAAGCGCGGAGGATATTATGACAAGTCCGGTGCATTGAGAGACATGTTTCAAAGCCATTTGCTTCAGATTGTATCTCTCATCGTCATGGAGCCTCCGATCAGTGCGGATGCAGAGGAAATCCGAGACGAAAAAGTGAAGGCCCTGAAGTCTCTGCGAATTATGAAATCCGATGAGGAAATCATCAAAAATACCCTAAGGGGGCAATATGTTTCCACTCAGATTGATGGGAAAACCTACAAAGGCTATCGAGAAGAAGAGGGCGTCAATCCAGATTCGACCACAGAAACCTTTGCGGCCATCAAATTCTATGTGGATAATTGGCGCTGGAAGGGGGTGCCTTTCTATGTCCGTACCGGCAAAGCTATGCCGACAAAGGTAACAGAAGCGGTTATTCACTTTAAAACGCCTCCCCATGAGGTTTTCATGAGTCAGGACGCCTATCGCAAAGACAACAAGCTCATTATTCGGATTCAGCCCAACGAAGGAATCCTGATCAAATTTGGGGTGAAGGTTCCAGGATTGGGATTCCATGTAGATCAGGCAAATATGGAATTCTACTATTCGGATTTGGCCTCGGCCCAGGTCATGGATGCCTACGAGCGTCTGCTATTGGATGCCATGCAGGGAGATACCACCCTCTATGCCCGAGCGGATGAAGTAGAGGCTGCTTGGCGATTTGTTGACCCGATCTTGAAATGCTGGGAAAACAACCCTGCTGTAAATACGTATGGCTATTCAGTTGGGACCTGGGGACCCCGCAATTCAGACGAAATGATCGAAGATAGTTTTGGTTGGAGAAATCCAGGAAACCATCTAACCGATGAGACTGGATTTTGTATTCTTTGCTAAAGAAAAATAAACAGTGATGGAAACCCGAATTTTTGAATCCAAGGAAGCTGTTGCCAAAGCCTTTTGCGAGTATTTGGTGGGCTTGATTGCATCCAAAGCCAATGTCCATATTGCGCTTTCCGGGGGTAGTACTCCCAAAATCGTTTTTGATGAGTTGGCAGCGAATTATCCTAGTCAGATTGATTGGAATAAGGTTTTTCTGTATTGGGGAGATGAGCGCTGTGTGGAGCCAACCGATTCAGAAAGTAATTACAAAATGACCCGGGATCACCTTTTGTCCAAAGTTCGAATTCCCGAAGTCAATATTTTTAGAATACAGGGAGAAAATAATCCTGAATCCGAAGCAGTGCGCTATGGTAAAGTTTTGGATGAACAGCTACCTAGGGTTGGGGGCTTGCCTCAGTTTGATTTAGTGATTTTAGGGATTGGAGACGATGGTCATACGGCTTCGATTTTTCCTGATTCCATTGCCAAATGGGACGCTCCTTCTCATTGTGTGACCGTAGCCCATCCCGTATCGGGTCAGATTCGGGTATCACTTAGCGGTAGCATGATCAATCATGCGCGAGAGGTTGCTTTTTTGGTGACCGGAAAGAGCAAGGCAGAAAAAGTACAGGAAATTCTACAAAACCATTCTAGCGCCAAAGCCTATCCTGCTAGCTTAGTCAATCCTGAAAGCGGAAAGTTGATCTGGTTTTTGGATAGAGAAGCGGGAAGTTTGCTTTAATCCCCAAACAAAGATCCCATTCCGGGATTGGGTTTGATTTTGAGATGCTTATAGGCCAATTCAGTAGCAACCCTACCGCGAGCAGTTCGTTTCATATAGCCTTCTTGAATCAAAAAGGGCTCGTACACTTCTTCGATGGTTTCGGCTTCTTCCCCGCAAGCCGTCGCAATGGTTCCCAGCCCAACGGGCCCACCCTTGAATTTCTCGATGATGGTCAGCAAGATACGGTTGTCCATTTCGTCCAATCCATGCTCATCCACATCGAGCGCATTCAGTGCAATTTTGGCAATATCCAGGGTGATTTTTCCGTTTCCTTTCACCTCTGCGAAGTCGCGGGTTCTTCGCAAAAGCATATTGGCAATTCTTGGCGTTCCCCGGCTTCTTCTTGCGATTTCAAAGGCCGCAATCTCCTCGATGGGCGTATCCAAAATTCCTGCTGATCGGGACACGATATCCGTCAGCAATTTGGCATCGTAATATTCCAGCCGTGAATTGATCCCAAAACGTGCCCGAAGTGGAGAAGTAAGCAATCCGGAACGGGTAGTTGCACCGATCAATGTGAAAGGATTCAGGGAAATCTGCACCGAACGCGCATTGGGTCCAGAATCGAGCATGATATCAATTCTAAAATCCTCCATAGCGGAATAAAGGTATTCTTCCACAATGGGATTGAGGCGATGAATTTCATCGATAAAAAGGACGTCCCCTTCTTCCAGATTCGTAAGCAATCCCGCTAGATCGGAGGGTTTATCCAAGACAGGTCCCGAAGTGATTTTGATTCCCGCCTCCAATTCATTGGCAATGATGTGACTGAGGGTAGTTTTTCCCAAACCGGGAGGGCCATGCAGTAGCACATGATCAAGAGGCTCGCTTCGCTTTTTGGCGGCGAGAACAAAGACTTTGAGATTTTCCACGATTTTGGCTTGCCCTGTGAAATCATCAAAATTCAAGGGGCGTAGCGCTCGTTCAAATTCCCGGTCTTTTGGACTTAGGCTTTCTTCATCACCACTTAGATAGTCTTCTCTCATGTGTTTGCTTTGACACAAATATAGAAAATTACCCATGTGGACGATTAGATTTTCCCTCACATGGGGTCCTGCTTCCCTAAAAAATGCCCTAAATTTGAAGCAGATATTCCTGCAAGCCATGCGATCCAACCAACAAAAAAACATTCTCTATTCCCTTGTCCTATTGCTCATGGTTTTGGCCGTGTATCTCTGGCGAAATCGGGAGCAGGCTTCCAGTAGTAGCTTTCAACAGCAACAAGTGGCTGCTGTGCAAAAGATTACTATCACCGGACAAACCATGGGTACTACCTACCAAATCACCTATTTGGATCCGGAAGGAAGAAATTTCAAAAGCTCGGTGGATTCCCTCTTAGAGGTGTTTAATCAAAGTCTTTCGACTTATATTCCTGATTCGGAAATCAGCCGCTTCAATCGGGAGGATAGCTTGGTTTTCGAACTCCCTTATTTTCCCCAAGTGCTGAACGCTTCCAAGGAACTTTACCAAAAGACTGGAGGAGCTTTTGATCCGACAGTTGGGCCACTGGTGAATGTGTGGGGTTTTGGGCCAGGAGGTCCAGAACTGAAGGACTCAGTGGATATACAGAATTTGCTAAGCAAGGTTGGTTTTGAAAAAGTACAGTTCAACGATACACAGGTCAAAAAACAAGTTGATGGGATTTATTTGGACTTTTCTGCTATTGCCAAAGGGCAAGGAGTGGATGTGGTTGCACAATTCCTTGGCTCTCGAGGACTTCAAAATTACTTGGTTGAGATTGGGGGAGAATTAGTGGCGAGCGGAGTGAATGACAAGGGAGAGATCTGGAAAGTAGGGGTCAATCGTCCGGAGGAGAATTCTTCTTCCTCGGATCTTTATTCCATCATTGCCCTGGATAATAAGGCCATGGCGACCTCTGGGAATTACAGGAATTTTTATGTTCGGGATTCAGTCAAAATTTCCCATACCATCGATCCCAAAACCGGTTTTCCTGTTCGGCATAATTTGCTTTCAGCGACGGTACTTGGACCGGACTGCATGACGGCAGATGCTATTGCCACGGCTATGATGGTCTTGGGTCTTGAAAAAGCCATTGCGTTGGATGAGGAGTTGGAAGAGATTGAGATCTTTTTGATCTATAGCGATGAGGCAGGAAATTACCAGAGTTTTGTAAGCGAGAGCTTGAAACCCTATCTCTCCTTTTTAACGGATTGATAGAATGCCTTTAGGGTATATTTAAATAAATGCAACATTATTGAATTTTCTTACCTTTGTTTGGGTTTACAAGCATGGCCGAATTTCTAAAGGCCTTGTCACAACATGGTAATAAATTTCATCCTACTCTTTTTCACAGTTCTGATCGCCGGTTCTTTGGTGTTTTTTGCACCGGCATTTAAAGAAAGGTACTTCAAGCTTTTTCTGGTTTTTGCAGGATCTTACCTCTTCTCTATCACCATTTTGCATATCATTCCGGAGCTTTTTGACAATGCTTTCGATAGTGGGAAGATGGGCTTGTACATCCTGATTGGTTTCCTGCTCCAGCAGTTGTTGGAGTATTTATCCAGCGGGATCGAGCATGGCCATATTCATTTACCCCATGGTCCTAAGTTCAAAGGTGTGTTGACGGTGATGTTAGGCTTGTTTATCCATGCTTTTCTGGAGGGAACCTTGCTTTCCCATAGTTCGCTGATGGTGGAAACAGGCGGGCATGTTCACAATGAGAATACGCTTCTTTTAGGGATTATTCTGCACAAAGGTCCAGCAGCCTTTGCATTGGCAGCGGTAATTTCCCAAGTTCTTTCCAAGCGTTGGACCTTTGTTTTATTAGTGGTATTTGCTTTGGCTTCCCCAATGGGAATGATCTTAAGCACTTACATTTTCCAAAGTGGATTATTGGAAACAAAATGGATTGGAGTACTTTTTGGCTTAGTTTCAGGTGGCTTTTTGCACATTTCCACTACCATCTTTTTCGAAAGTAGCCCTCATCATAAACTCCAATTGAATAAGCTATTGGTTAGTTTCTTTGCTGCAGGCTTAGCTATTCTTTCTGAGTTTTTGCTCTGAGGCGCAATCTGAATTTTTCTAAAAAGTCCCCCTAAAATTTCAAATTTTTATATAAAAGCGGTTGGAAATCCCTAGAAGTACCTGCTACTTTATAGGATAAAATACGATAGCAACCAAATAAGCTATGCCGACTGACCCCAAACAAAAAACAAAAGTTTACTGGAAAAAGAATTTACAAACCTTAGTAGTCCTGCTGCTGATATGGTTTTTGGTCTCCTTCGGATGTGGCATTTTATGGGTGGAAGAGCTCAATACTATTCAGTTGGGAGGATTTAAACTGGGCTTTTGGTTTGCGCAACAAGGTTCTATTTATGTCTTTGTCCTGCTGATTTTTGCTTATGTTTTTTGGATGAATCGGCTCGATCGCAAGTTTGATGTGGATGAGGAATAACCCTAGCTAAAATGGAAATTCTTACTTGGACATACATATTGGTAGGCCTGACATTCGCTCTGTATATAGGAATTGCGATTTGGTCCCGTGCAGGCTCGACCAAGGAGTTTTACGTAGCAGGTGGAGGAGTTTCTCCCCTTGCAAATGGGATGGCGACAGCGGCTGACTGGATGTCGGCGGCCTCTTTTATTTCCATGGCTGGTTTAATAGCCTTTGCGGGTTATGATGGATCGGTTTATTTGATGGGTTGGACGGGAGGCTATGTACTTCTGGCGCTCTTATTGGCTCCCTACCTTCGGAAGTTCGGAAAATTCACAGTGCCGGACTTTGTGGGAGATCGGTATTATTCCAATACAGCCCGAGTGGTGGCGGTAATCTGTGCTTTATTTATCTCCTTTGTCTATGTGGCAGGTCAGATGCGGGGAGTGGGAATTGTTTTCTCCCGCTATCTAGAAGTCCCTATTGAATGGGGAGTAGTGATTGGAATGATTATCGTGTTTTTTTATGCTGTTTTAGGAGGCATGAAGGGAATCACCTACACGCAAGTAGCTCAGTATTGTGTGTTGATTTTTGCGTATATGGTTCCTGCAATTTTCATCTCCATGCAGTTAACTGGGAATCCGATTCCGCAGCTGGGTTTTGGAGGAGAGGTGGAGGCTGGAGTACCACTCTTGGATAAATTAGACGGGGTGCTTGATGAGCTGGGTTTTGCTGCTTACACGGACGGAAGAAAAAGCATGACCGATATGTTTATGATCACCTTGGCCTTGATGGTTGGAACAGCTGGCCTGCCTCATGTGATTGTTCGGTTTTTTACAGTTCCTAGGGTAAAAGATGCCCGTCTTTCCGCTGGCTATGCTTTGGTATTCATTGCCATATTGTACACTACAGCGCCTGCGGTCGCGGCTTTCGGAATCTACAATGCTATCAATAGTACCTCTGAAAAGCCAATTTCGGAGTTGCCCACTTGGGTTCAGACTTGGGAGAATACCAACCTGATCCAGGTCGATGATAAAAATGGAGATGGGCTGGTTCAATACCTGCCTGATCCCAATCAAAATGAGCTCCAAATCGATAAGGATATAATGGTTTTGGCTAGTCCTGAGATTGCAGAACTTCCGAATTGGGTAGTGGGTCTCGTGGCGGCAGGAGCAATGGCGGCGGCATTATCTACAGCAGCTGGGTTATTATTGGTGATTTCCACGTCTGTTTCCCGTGATTTATTCAAAACCTTTAAACCGGAAATCAGTGAAAAGAAAGAGCTCTTGATAGCAAGGATAGCTGCCGCAGGAGCAGTGGTTTTGGCTGGATATTTCGGAGTCAATCCCCCTGGGTTTGTAGCTCAAGTCGTGGCTTTTGCATTTGGTTTGGCAGCAGCTTCCTTTTTTCCTGTCATCCTATTGGGTATCTTTTCTTCTCGAATCAATAAGGAAGGCGCAATTTTCGGGATGTTAGTTGGGCTTGTATTTACCTTAGGGTATATCACCTACTTTAAGTTTATCAGTCCCGAGCAAAATACTGCTGAATATTGGTGGTTTGGGGTATCTCCAGAAGGGATTGGCTCGATCGGAATGATTTTGAATTTTATCGTCTGTGTCTTGGTGTCCCGGTTTACGCCTGCACCGCCAGCTTCGATTCAGGAAATGGTCGAAGAAATTCGAATCCCGCGAGGAGCAGGAAAAGCCATTGATCATTAATTGATTTCAATTTTCTAAAAACAATAAACCTTTTGTACCATGAGTGACCGATTGCATACCTTAAGTGGCTATTTATACGAGTATCAAAAAAGTGTTAGCCAGCCGGAGGAATTTTGGGCCCGTATTGCAGATTCCTTCTTTTGGAGGAAAAGATGGTCTAAGGTCTTGGACTGGAATTTTGAAAAACCGGATGTCAAGTGGTTTACAAACGGGAAATTAAATATCACTGAAAATATTTTCGAGCGGCAACTTTTTACCCATGCCGACCAGCCTGCCATTATTTGGGAGCCGAATGAACCGAATGAACCGAGTCGGACCCTGACCTATCGCGAATTGTATGAGGAAGTTTGCCGTTTTGCAAATGTCCTGAAATCAAAAGGGATTCAGAAAGGAGACCGGGTCATCATTTACATGCCGATGGTACCGGAAGCAGCTGTTGCTATGTTGGCTTGCGCACGAATTGGGGCGATTCATTCGGTAGTCTTTGCAGGATTCAGCGCATCTGCTTTAGCGGATCGTATTCAGGATTGTAAGGCAAAAGCTGTATTAACCTCAGATGGAAATTTCAGGGGAAATAAGAAAATCCCGGTAAAGGCGGTGGTTGATGAATCACTTCAGAAGGCCACTGTGGAGACTGTCATCGTATACAAGCGTACTGGTCAAGAAGTAAGCATGCAGGAAGGAAGGGATTATTGGTGGCATGATTTGGTGGAAGGACAATCCTCCAAAAATCAGGCGGAGATAATGGATTCTGAAGACATGTTGTTTATCCTGTATACTTCAGGCTCCACCGGCAAGCCTAAGGGAGTGGTCCATACCACGGGAGGCTACATGGTGTACACGAAATATTCCTTTGACAATGTTTTCCAATACTCTCCCGGAGATATCTATTGGTGTACGGCTGATATCGGATGGATTACTGGTCATTCGTATATCGTCTATGGTCCACTTCTCGCTGGAGCGACAACGCTGATGTTTGAAGGGGTTCCAACTTATCCAAACCCGGGAAGATTCTGGGAAATTGTGGAAAAACACCAAGTCAATCAGTTCTACACGGCTCCAACAGCTATTCGGGCCCTTCAGGCCTTTGGAACGGAACCAGTGGAAGGGTATGATTTGAGTTCTTTAAAGGTCTTGGGATCTGTTGGAGAACCAATCAATGAGGAAGCTTGGCATTGGTATCATACCCATATTGGAAAGGGAAAATGCCCTATAGTGGATACTTGGTGGCAGACAGAAACTGGTGGTATCATGGTTTCGCCACTTGCAGGAATTACCCCGACTAAACCTGCCTACGCAACCCTTCCTTTACCAGGGGTTCAACTTTGTATAGTGGATGCGGATGGGAAAGAGTTGACAGGAAATGGTGTCGAGGGAAATCTTTGCATCAAATTTCCATGGCCATCCATGATCCGTACCACCTACGGAGATCATGAGCGTTGTCGAAAAACTTATTTTTCTACTTACAAGGGGATGTACTTTACAGGCGATGGTGTGAAACGCGACCACGATGGATATTACCGAATTTTGGGTCGAGTGGATGATGTGATCAATGTTTCCGGACACCGAATGGGTACAGCCGAAGTGGAAAACGCAATCAACGAGCATCCGCTTGTCATCGAATCTGCTGTGGTCGGGTATCCCCACGAGGTCAAAGGTCAAGGGATCTATGCCTATGTGATTTGTGATATGAAAAATCGTACTGAGGAAAATCTTGTTAATGAGATCAAGGATACGGTTTCGAAAATCATTGGACCGATCGCGAAGCCCGATAAGATTCAGATTGTTCCTGGATTACCCAAAACTCGTTCTGGAAAAATCATGCGTAGAATTCTCCGAAAAGTAGCAGAGGGAATCACCGAAAACATGGGAGATACCAGTACTTTACTCGATCCGGAAGTAGTCAATCAGATTATTCAGGGAAGGAAATAGAACATTAAGGAGCTGGTTTTTGGCTCCTTTTTTAGTCTTTGGGAGAGGAATCTTCCTCCTCTGCCTCAAGCTCAATGGAAGAAACAATCGAATCAGGTGAGTCCATTTCCTGCTTGTAAAAATTATGAACCCCAACCATAAAGGCCACAATCAAGGCCCATAGTAGCCTTCTAATTGGTCTGATGAATTGGGAAAATGATTTCATTTAAATAATTTGAAGGAAGTCAAGTACAAAAAGTTAACCAAATAAATTATTGCCAGTTTGGCAGATAAAACCCCAAAATATCCTCTTTCCTTTTCTAATGAGTAATGTCATTATCAATCGCGTGGCAGAGTTCCTTCGGAGACACCCTCCTTTTTACTTTTTGGAAGAAGAGGACCTGTTGAGGATTGCCCAATCGGTTGAAATCAGTTATTTGGCTAAAGGAGAAGTCCTTTTTCGGAAAGGAGAGCCCGCCAATCCTCATTTTTTTATTCTCAAGGAAGGACAAATTTTATTACAAGAAGAAGGACAAATCCGGGAATACTGTGATGTGGGTGACCTTTTTGGAGTATTGGCTTTGCTGGGAAAAAGGCCCTATGTATTGGATGCATTGGCAGGTGAAAACTCCCTGATTTATGCTGTACCGGTAGAGGAGTTTGAAAAGCTACTTGAGAAAAACCCCAAGGTCTCCCTGTATTTCGCTGCGGGATTTGCCGCAGGACAGGTTGTCTTTCGTACAGATTTAGGTCAGGGACAAAAGGCAAGGGAAGTTTTTGGCAGAAAAGAACAGGATCATTCCCTGTTGATTTTTTCTGGGCAAAGTACCATCCAAATTTCAAAAAATGTCCTCACTTGTAAGCCTTCTGATTCAGTTCAAGAAGCAGCCTATTTGATGGACCAACAACAAGTTAGCAGCATTGTGATCTGTGATGAGTCTAAGTTTCCAATTGGCATTCTAACGGATAAGGATTTACGGAGTAAGGTTTTGGCTAAAGGTCTTTCAACAAGTTTACCGGTCTCGGAAATCATGTCCTCACCTGTGATTACCCAAAAGCCCGATAGTGATTTTGGAGAACTTTATCTCAGTATGATCAAGAATCGCCTACATCACTTGGTATTGACGGAGGATGGAACACCTCAAAGTCAGGTTTGTGGAATTTTTTCGGATCATGATGTATTGCTTTCGATGGGAAATTCTCCGGCTGTGTTGATCCATGCCCTTATCAATGCGAAAAGCAATGAAGAGATGGGGCAGATTCGGAATCGGGCAGAGACCATGCTTCGCTATTACCTTGAAAATGAGGTGTCCATGGATTTCGTATCGGGAGTCATGACCGAAATCAATGATACCATAATCCAACAGGCGATTGAGGACGGTCTTGAGCAATTGCTCCCTCATTTTCCGGAGATGGAAGCCATTCCATTTGCTTTTCTTTCCATGGGATCGGAAGGCAGGGAAGAGCAATTGCTCCGGACGGATCAGGACAATGCATTGGTCTATGGGGATGTACCTGAGAAGCTTAAGGAAAAAGCAAAAGAGTATTTCCATCAGCTTGGAACCTATGTGGTCGAAACGCTCTTAACCTGTGGTTTTGCTTCTTGCCCGGGAGAAATCATGGCTTCTAATCCCAAATGGGTTTTGCCAATCTCTTCCTGGAAAGCGCAATTTTCCGAATGGATTCTCCATCCCAGTCCGGTAGCCCTGATGAAGTCTTCGATCTTTTTTGATTTCCGGGTCGTAAAAGGAAGCCGGTCCTTAGGAGATGAGTTGAGTTCACACATCTTCGATGAAATCAAGAAAAAGCCAATATTCCTCAATTTCCTGGCTCAAAATGCCTTACAGGTCCCTCCTCCTTTGGGCTTTTTCCGCAATTTCTTGGTAGAAAAATCAGGAGAGCACCGGGATCAATTTGATATTAAAGCCCGGGCGATGCTGCCCTTGACGGACTTAGCCCGATTGCTGATTTTGTACCATGGGATTCCGGGAGTCAACAATACCTTCAAGCGGTTTGAAAAACTGGCAGAGGTAGAGCCCAATTACAAAGAATTATTTACGCAGGCGGGAAAAGCCTATGAAATTTTGATGCGGATGCGGGCTTTGGAGGGATTGCAGCAAAATAATAGTGGGCGATTCATAGCTCCTGAAAAATTGGGAAAGATTCAGCGTCATTTGTTGAAAAATTCCTTTGCGCCTATTCAAGAGCTCCAGGAAATTGTTCAGGTTCGTTTTCAATTGGATTACTTTCGATCATGAGTTGGTGGCCTTTTCAATCCCAGTCCAAAAAGCAGGATTTTGTGGAGGAATACCTTCAGCTTTTTCAAAACCCTATCCCGGGAATCCGGAAAATCACCCAATTGGATTTTGTGGTATTGGATACGGAGACGACAGGTTTGGATCCAAAAAATGATTTTGTGATTTCTTTCGGTGGGATCAAAATCCAAAAAGGGAAAATTCAAGTTGGTACATCAGTCGAGTGGTACCCCGAGTCTCCAAAAGAAGCGGGTGAATCAGCCAAAATTCATGGGTTAGTCCATCGGGAAAATCTGGTCAAGCCTAAAGTTTTTTCCGAAATGCTACTAGAATATATAGGGTCCTCGATTTTAGTAGGGCATCATTTGAACTTTGATTTGGAAATGTTACAGAAGCTTTGCCAATCTTCTGGGCTGAAAAGCTTCCGGAACCAAAGCCTTGATACGCTGGCATTAGCTGTACGAATAGAACATGGACCTCATGTGAATTGGCATGAAATCTCGATGAGGGAGTACAGTTTGGATGCTTTATGTGAGCGCTATCAAATCTCTACTGACGATCGTCATAC
>JABXHZ010000120.1 GCA_013373335.1 Cyclobacteriaceae bacterium
CAGAAAAACTTCCTGCACAGCTAAACCGCTCAATTGATGATCAGAATGTCCATACAGTCCAACTTTGGAATCATAACTTAGTATCACATCCGGCTGCATTTTATCAATCCAGTTTTTGGCAATGGTTTTAATACTATCCAACCCCATTTCTGCCAAACCACCATCAGGGTAATCTAATAAGTGTAAACCCTTTACTCCTATCACATCTGCGGATGCTTTCATTTCAAGGGATCGAATTTCTCCCAATTCCCGTTTTGAAAATTTCCCCTCTGTATCTCCCGCTTCTCCCTTTGTGAGACAAACTAAGTGAACTTCATGACCACTTTCAATCAAAGAAATGAGCGTTCCTGCTACGGTTATCTCATCATCGGGATGTGGGAAAAAAGCCATAACGACCTTAATTTCACCATCCGGTATCAACGAGTCTCTTTCTGGAATATCTCGGTTATGAAGAAGTTGATTTCCTACTAAAATCAAAATGAAAGAGGATAGCAGGATAATCAAAAAAAATGCTGCTATCCCCCATTTGAAGAGTTTTTTCATTCTTCTCGATTCAAGGTAGATAAGAAAGAAACTAAATCCCTGATTTCACGCTTGCTCAAAAGTTGTCCCATATTAGGCATGCTCGATGGAGCTAATTTCTTGGCTTTAATCTGATCACTTGAATAAGTTTGTTCTTCTCCATTTCCAGACCTTAGGCTTACAGAACCTTGTTCATCAGCTATTAAAGTTCCACTTACTGTTTCACCATTGTTCAGGTCCAAGGTAACAAATCCAAAGTTGGGAGCTATACGTGCGCTAGGATCCACTAAGGCGATCAATAATTCCTCGCGGCTTAGTTTATTCGCAATTCCATTTAACCTCGGACCTGCATTCCCTCCCATATCATCATAAGCATGACATCGGATGCATTGAGCAGCTTGATTTTGAAAGAATATACTTCGACCATTCCGAACACTTCCTTCTGCTAATGCCCCTTGGAAAACCTTCCATGGTTCTCCATTTGATTTTGACTCCAATTCTTGATTGAATTCAGCAATCAGATTTTCATTTCCGGTTTTCAGAATTGCTTCCTCCAATTCAACCCATACAGCAGGATTTAATCTTCCAGATTTGAATTCCCCTAATATCGTGTTCCAACCAGGTAAGGATTCACTACCTTCCAAGCTGGAAAGTGTCAACAGCGCCTGACGCTTTTCGTCATTGGATTGCTTTTGAATAATATCCAATAACAGTTTTTGCTTTTGTTCAGTGTCTAATTCAGACTGAGATAAAAGGGAAAGTCCAGCAACTCGGACAGATTGGTTTCTATCATTCATGGCTACAGGAATTGCTTCTGATAATTCAACTGCACCCATTCTATCCAAAGCTTGTAAAGCAACTACTTTTAAATCCGGATCGGAAGCTGTTTTTATTGTTGCCAACAAAGAGGGACCAGCCGCTGTAATTCCTGCTTTTCCTAAAGCTTTTGCTGCCTCAAGACGTACATTGGCATTTGTATTCTTAAGAAGGCTTAATAATACTGGATAGGCTTTTTCTCGTAATAAACTTGGCTCTCGGGTAACTTCACCTCGGTATCTTCCATCTACTCGATCCACCACCGATGGTTTAGACCAGGTTCCAATGGCAGCAATTGCTTCTGTTTTTAATACTTCTGGTATGTTATTCCCAGCAGCATATGCTAATAAATCATTTAATTGTTCCTCTCCTCCTACCCGCTGATTTGCACTAATAATTCTTCGAACAAGAGGTTCATTTTGAAAAGGGGTTGAGCGAATTAATGCTGCCAAATCCGGTAAAGACTCTTCCACAGAAAAATCATCATGAATTGCCCGAGCAGCTTCAGTTACAATCAATTCGTTTTCATCATTCAAAAACAAGGATAGCCCTGGGCTTTCCAATCTTCTGAGTGCTATAACAGCACCCATCCGCACCGCAGGAGAAGCATGATTGTGGAGATTAATAAGTTTATCTTCCTGTCCAATTCTGGCAAGGGCTAGGCTAGCAGCATGTCGGATATAAGCATCCTCATCGTTGTTTTGTTCCAATAAATCCACCAATCCTTCAAATGCATTTTGATTGGCTGTCCTACCAAGCGCCTCTGCAGCAAAAAACTGAGCTCTGGCATTCTCATCCTGAAGGTTTTGGATTAATTGAGAACCAGCTTTAGAATACCGAATATCACCCAACCATTTTGCGGATTGAGCACGAATTTCTGCATCAGCATCGGTTAGGTAAGGAACAATCAGGTCAGCATAGTCCATGTTATCGAGTCGAGCCAATTGACTTAATCCTACTATGGAATGAATCCGAGCATATTGATTGCTGGGATCAGCTAACACTTCTTTGAATATCTCTGCCCCTTTTTCACCTCGTTTTGCCAATTCGAATTGGGCCTTTCGGCGAACCCTCATGTCTTCATGAAAAAGCTTATCTTTCAAATCTTGCTCTGAAACTTTTTTATAATCTGCTTGGAGCTCTTTTTGTGTATCTGCCTGTAACTCCCATCCCTTGGCAGAATCATCTTCCAACTTCCAAATTCGACCATAATTTTTGGTGCCCCAGCCGGTAATCCAATCAGCAAAATATAAGGCTCCATCAGGTCCAAAATCCATTCCTGTTGGGAGGACTCCTGATAGAATCTTTTCAGTGGTTTTCAATTCAAAAGTAGCTCCTTTAGGCTCCAGAGTAAATGCATGAATAGCAGAGTTGGCAGCATTCCCTACAAATTCCACCACAAAGAAGTGGTCTTTCCATCTGGGCCCTAAACCTGCTCCCGGATTAAAAACCATTCCGGTAGGTCCCGAAACATAATTTTGAATAGGTGGTGTGATAAAAGCTGCTTGCTTATCCCAACGAGGAGTGAATAGACGTTCATCCATCCAAACTTTATACGGATTATTATCCGGATCACGATATTTTCCAAACTGCCAATTAATTCTCCATCCCGTATCAGATCCATTGGTCAGGTACACAAGTCTTTCTTTCTCCCCTGCATGGTCTCCATCATTATCTACAGATATCAAATTTGTGTGGGCATCAAACACAAATTCATGGGTATTTCGAACTCCCATGGCATAAATTTCGAAATCAGATCCATCTGGATTTGCACGCGCAATTACCCCTCGATTCGGATATTTCCATTCTGTGCCATCAGGTCCTTTTCCGTTAAATCCAATATCACCAATTCCCCAATAAATTCTTCCGTCTGGTCCCATTTCCAAACCAGACATTCCATGGGCACCAAACCCGATATGAATACCATATCCATGGGATAAAGATTCTTTTTCATCCATGATTCCATCACCATTGGCATCAATCAAGCGCCATAAATCAGGACCTACTCCTACGAAAAGCGCTTCCTCTCCTTTCATAACGGCTCCAGCAACATCCGTCACTTCATCATGAAAATCTTCTACCACCAATTGTGATTCGTCAGCATATCCATCACCATCCGTATCAGAAAGGCGATAAATTTGTTCCTTCTCAACAGTCATGTCTCTCCAATCATGTGAGCCGTCTCCATTTAAATCCTCTAACCAAGAATTGATTTCACTTCGCTCAGGAGAAAGTTCTTCATGAAGAAATTTCCGTTTGTCTTCGATCGTTTGAAGGCTTATGGAACGAATTTCCCAATCCTGATGACCACGAATGTCAAATTCAGAATTTTTCTGCCTGTTTGTTCTCGAATAATAAATATCCCCATTATCTGTCATGTGGATGGAAATCGGGTCATAAACCAAGGAATCAACAGCCCAAACAGATAATTCCAGACCTTCTTTAATAACTGGACTAACCGTTGCTTCGGCAGCTTCGACTTGGGAAAGGATTTCTTCCTTCGATAGTTTTTTAATTCGGAGATCTACGGGCTCTTTGGGCTTGCATGAAAAGACCAAAATTGAAATACAAAAGCTATAGCTAAGAGCTTTAGGGAGGAATTTGAGATTAGGCATAGTTCGGGTTTACTGGTATTTGAATCTAAAATAATGAAAATCAAATTACACCCTTATCCACTGATAAAAAAGCAAATAGTTAAAAGCCTTTCCCGCCTATTTCTATCAAAAAATATGAGTTAGCCTGAAAAATATTTTTTCGTAAAGAGAAAGGGATTTCATGTATCCGAAGCTGCAGCTATTCTAGATAGGGATAAAAAACAAGTTCCCGACCAACGGCCGGGAACTGTTCTCTTTAACCACTAACAACCATAAATAAAAATGATTTTTCTCCGGGTGATTGAGTTGGAGATTGTAGTCCGTACGGGAATCGAACCCGTGTTTCATCCGTGAAAGGGATGCGTCCTAACCCCTAGACGAACGGACCGGGGTATTTTGGTCGATAGACCCATGAAAATGGTAGTCCGTACGGGAATCGAACCCGTGTTTCATCCGTGAAAGGGATGCGTCCTAACCCCTAGACGAACGGACCATTTTTACCGGAAAAGGACCCTTTTCCGAAAGGTTGTGCAAATATAGAGGTCTGTTTTAATAATAACAAAGTCACCCAAAAAAAATCTTTACTTTCAGGCTAAGTACTTGATTCAAAGGAAGAAAAATTTGGATCATAAAAACCATCGAAATATTCCTAATTTTGAGTCAAATAGATGCTTAAATGAGTTCAACATCACCAATCCGAGTAGCAATTAACGGTTTTGGAAGAATCGGAAGATACACTTCCAAATTACTCCTTTCCCATCCACAAATTGAGCTTGTGGCTGTCAATGATTTGGCTGATAACTCTTCCTTAGTCCATTTGCTAAAGTACGACTCCATACATGGGAAGTTTGAAAAGGACTTGACTTTAGATAAGGGTATGTTAAAAGCTGGAGGAAAGGAAGTTAAGCTATTGACTCAATCAAATCCAGAATTACTCCCTTGGGCTGAGCTAGATATTGATATTGTGATTGAATCTACGGGTAGGTTTACTTCTCGAGAGTCAGCCAATAAGCATATCGAAGCGGGGGCAAAAAAGGTGATTATTTCTGCACCTGCCACAGATCCATCAATTAAAATGGTGGTTTTGGGTGTCAATGAATCTATTTTAACAGGAGATGAAAAAATCATAAGCAATGCCTCCTGCACTACTAATTGTCTAGCTCCAATGGTTCAGGTTTTGGAAGAAGCCTTCGGGGTAGAAAAAGGATATGCTTCTACGGTTCACTCTTACACAAACGATCAGAACCTCCATGATGCTCCCCATCGGGATTTAAGGAGAGCGAGAGCAGCTGCCTATTCTATTATCCCTACAACTACCAACGCCGGAAAAGCTCTGGATAGGGTTTTACCTTATTTAGCTGGGAAAATAGAAGCTTCAGCTATGCGAGTTCCTGTCCCGGATGGTTCCTTAACCGACCTTATTGTTGAATTGAAGCGGGAAGCGAGTGCTGATCAAATAAATTCTGCTTTCGAAAAAGCCGCCTCAGGTAATTTGAAAGGTATTTTGGAGGTTACTCATGATCCTATAGTATCTATGGATATTATTGGCAATCCACATTCTTGCATTATTGATGCTGC
>JABXHZ010000459.1 GCA_013373335.1 Cyclobacteriaceae bacterium
GATCGGGTTGAAATTCATCAAAGCGTCAAGCGTATCTATGCTATTTTAAAGGCAGGAGGCGATTCTTCTGTGATGGAACATCTCTATGTCGACCGGATTGACCTTTGCATTTATGGAAATACGCAGCCGTTCAGAATCCGGATTGTAAACCGAATCAATGATAATTTTGATTATTTCTACATTAAAAATGCAGATGCTTCCCGGGTATACGGCTTGGAACTGGAACATTTACTTTCTCCAAATCGAATCAGTTATCTAGTCCATAAAAACACCTTAATCGAAGAACATATTGCCGGTATTCCTGGAGATAAATTCATGCGTTTATACATCAATGATCAGAATTTAAACCCGATTCGATTAGCTAAAGAATTTGTCAAATTTAACGAACGCTGTTTTGTAAGATTATTAGGAGATATGCACTCTTCGAATTTTGTTATTGACGTGACACCGGATTTTGAAGAGACACATTACCGAATTCGTGCAATTGACTTTGATCAGCAGTCCTACGAAGGAAAAAAATCCATTTATCTACCGCAGTATTTTAAGGAAAACAACGCTTTAATTGAGCTGGGAATGAAATATATCACTCCAGAGTCCATGCGCCAGTATCAAAAAGAAGAACGGGCCTTGATTGCTTTTCGCCTTAAATCCTCCCAACATGAAATTGATGCAATCCTTCAAGCCATGGAACAAGATGTGATTGCACCTTCTGAAAATGTATTCAGCCTTCGAAGGGAGCTAGCAAGGCATTATAAAAACCAAAAATTCATGACTTGCACGAATATGGGGCAACTTTTAAGGGTAAGTCTGGAACAAGTACATTGATATTTTTCCAATGGATAAAAACTGCATGATCATTATTTGACCTAAAGCAGATCTACCATTTTTTCAATTGCTCATATACCAAATGAAGAGGGAAACCCATCACATTAAAATAGGAACCTTCTAATTTACTAACTCCGATAAAGCCGACCCATTCTTGAATACCATAAGCCCCAGCTTTGTCAAATGGCTTGTATTGATTGATGTAATGCCAAATTTCGTCTTCTTCCAAAAACCTGAAGGTCACTTTCGTTTCATCCTCTAGGGTGATCCGTTTTAAACGATCCATTATCGTAACTGCAGTCATGACCGTATGTGTGGCTCCGGAAAGACTTTTCAGCATATCAAATGCCTCCTTTTCAGAGTTTGGTTTTCCCAAAACATGACCGTTTTCAATAACCACAGTATCGGAAGTAATCAAAATCTCATTTTCCAATAATTCATCAGGAAATGATTCTGCTTTTAATTTGGAAAGATAAGCGGCCACATATTCGGCAGGAATATCCGATGGAATGGTTTCATCGATAGGATTGGTTTTGATTTCAAAATCAATTTCTAATCCCCGCAACAATTCCTGTCTCCGAGGAGAATTAGAAGCTAAAATGATTTTTTTATCCTTGATGTTTTCTAAAAAACGCGTCATAGGGAAAGTCAAATTCTTCTTGATCAATACTGGCAAATAGTAAACCGCTTAAGGTCTTTGGATAAAAATACGTAGATTTTTGAGGCATCAACTCTCCAGAACGACAAACTTCCAATACCTGGCTCATTTCCAATTCCCGGGTAAATAAGGCAAAACTTGCTGATCCCGATCTAACTTCAGAAAGGCAGCGCGAAAAATTCCGTTCATACTTAATTTGGGAGGACTGTCGTTGTTCCTCCCTACTCAATCCCAAAACGAAATGAAATACAGCATCATGAAGAACAGTCAAATCAAGTTTGCGTACTACTTCTGGTAAATTCGGTTCAATTAACGGGAATTTTTCAGGCTTCAGTTCCAAAAAATAACTTTCCTCTCCAATTAATAAGCCGTAAGTCCAGGGTCGATGAAACGCATATAAACCGATTTCTTCTGCATCGGGGAATTTTTTGATAAAAAACCACTCGCTCAATCTTAGCATAAACTCATCTTGACTTAAAGTCAAATCATAGAAAAGCCGATGAGTAGGCAATATTTTCAAATCATCCGATGATGAATTAGTCAAATACATTAAGTGAAAGTCATGAGCCTTCCATTTTCTATCAGGAAAAGCTTCCCTCCATTCATTTTTTAAGGCAATGCTTCCTTCAATTCGATGGTGACCATCTGCCAGAATAATTTGCTTTTGAGCAAGAAGGCTGACAAACTTCGAAATGATCTCATTATCATGGATAACTGCCAATACTTCCCTTACACCTTGATAATCCTCAATTTCATAAAGTGGAGCTTCCATGGCCCGATCCATATACTTTTCCAATTGAAAATCCGGATCATCATACAAGCCATGGGTAGGAGAAGCTTGGATTTTTGATTTTTTCAATAATTCAACCCGATCGTTCACAGCTGAAACGATGGTGTTTTCATGCCTTAGAATTTGTTTTTCTTCCCATTCATAGGCCTTTATTTGCGCTATAAAGCCTTTTCTACAGCGCTCTATCGTTTCGCCAGGAAGCCGAAAGTATTGATAATATACATAAATCCCCGGCAAACTGTCCTGTACAATAATGCCCTCTTTTTTCCAAAGAGAAAGCGTATTTTGTGCTGTCTGTGCAGGGTCTTCACCTTTGGGTACAGAGAGATGAATGCTATTGTAGGGGTTCTGATACAGTAACTCGCGCTGCTTTGGAGAGACTACATCAAAAAGAGGAGCAGTCATCTCCTCCATTTTTTCACTCAAATGATCTGCATATCTCCAGGCACGAAGCGGTAAAATCTCAGCCATCTATATTCAACCTTTTTCTCCATCCTGAAGACGATGTCTTCTCCTCCTGTTGCATGACTTTACCTGTTTCCTTGCCTTTTTCTTGAAGAAAAAACTCGACAGCCAAGGCCGCGATTAGATGTTCCTCTTTTTCGGAAAGAGATTGGTCTAATAAATCAGGCTTGAAATATTTCTCAACAAATTTTGTATCAAATTTACCACTTGTGAAGGCTTCATGCTGTAAAGCAAACCTACAGAAATCTAAAGTGGTCTGAATTCCGGTGATTTGATAATCGTCTATTGCCCTGATCATTCTAGAAATAGCTTCTTCCCTATTTTGACCATGCGTAATTAATTTAGCAATCATAGGGTCATAATAGATAGGAATATCCATTCCTTCTTCAAATCCATCGTCTACACGAATTCCAGGACCTTGAGGTCTTCTATAGGTCTGTAGTTTTCCGATATCTGGAAGAAAGTTGTTTTTGGGGTCCTCTGCATATACCCTGATTTCCAATGAATGCCCATTTATTTTTAGATCTTCTTGGGAGAAGCTCAAAGGTTTTCCTTCGGCAATCCAGATTTGTTCCTTTACAAGGTCTTTTCCGGTAATCATTTCCGTAACAGGATGCTCTACCTGAAGCCGGGTATTCATTTCGAGAAAGTAAAAATTGAGGTTTTCATCCACAATGAATTCCACTGTACCTGCACCATAATAATTACAAGCTTTCGCAACACCTACCGCAGCTTCTCCCATCGCTTTCCGCATCTCGGGACTGACCACAGCTGAAGGAGCTTCCTCAATGACTTTCTGGTGTCGTCTTTGAATGGAACATTCCCGTTCAAAAAGATATACGACATTACCCTGCTGGTCTCCTAAAACCTGAATTTCGATGTGACGAGGAGAGGTAATAAATTTTTCGATGAAAACCGCGCCATCTCCAAAAGCCGATTGAGCTTCACTAACGGCACGCTGCATTTGTTCCTCAAAGTCATTTTCCGATTCTACAATACGCATCCCTTTTCCTCCTCCTCCAGCAGACGCCTTTATTAGGATAGGATAGCCAATTTCAGCAGCTCTCGCTTTAGCTTCTGTCACATCAGTAATTGCTTCCTCTGTACCTGGAACCAAGGGAATATCATACTTTGCCACAGCTTGTTTCGCGGCCAACTTACTCCCCATTACTTCAATAGATTCAGGTGAAGGTCCTATGAAGATTAACCCTGCATCCGTTACTTTCTTTGCGAATTCTGCATTTTCAGATAAAAATCCATAGCCAGGGTGAATCGCATCCACTTCCAAATCCTTACAAACCTCGATGATTTTATCAGAAAGCAAATAAGAAAGATTGGAAGGAGGTGGCCCTAAACAAACAGCTTCATCAGCATATTTTACATGGGGAGATAAACGATCTGCTTCACTGTAAACGGCAACTGTTTTAATTCCCAATTCTCGAGCTGAACGCATAATTCGAAGTGCAATTTCCCCCCGATTGGCAACCAAAAGTTTTTGGATTTTTGACATATAAAGAAAGTATAATTGGGTCTAAAGTTCTGTAATCAGCGAATAACGGAAATTTATCCCACTAAAGGTAGGCTTGCTCCGCAATAAGCTTCAAATTTTGCGTGGTAGGTATTTAAGTTGTATTTTTGGCGAATTTTGAAACGGAAATTGAAACATCACATTTAAATAAGATCACCTTGGATTTATTTGCTAAACTACAAACAAACCTAGGCCCATTAGGAAAGCACTCTCAATTCTCTGATGGGTATTACATGTTTCCTAAGCTAGAAGGAGAAATTGCTCCTAGGATGAAATTTCAGGGAAGAGAAGTATTGACTTGGTCCCTTAATAACTACCTAGGGCTAGCAAACCATCCCGAAGTCCGCAAAGCAGATGCTGATGCTGCCGCCAAATGGGGAGCTGCTTATCCAATGGGAGCACGGATGATGTCCGGTCAAACTTCTTTGCATGAAAAGCTTGAAAATGAACTGGCTGAATTTGTAGGAAAAGAAAAAGCCTACTTGCTAAACTATGGCTACCAAGGCATTATGTCTGTCATTGACGCCCTTTTGGATCGAAAAGATGTAGTGGTTTATGATTCCGAATGCCATGCCTGCATCATCGATGCGTTGCGAATGCACATGGGTAAACGCTATGTATTCCCACATAATGACATCGAAAATTGCGAGAAACAACTTGAAAGAGCCACCAAATTAGCAGCTGAAACCGGAGGTGGCATCTTGGTTATCACTGAAGGTGTTTTCGGAATGACCGGTGACCAAGGAAAATTGAAGGAAATCTGTGATCTAAAGAAAAAATTTGAATTCCGGTTATTGGTTGACGATGCGCATGGATTTGGTACCATGGGCAAAACCGGAGCCGGAACTCATGAAGAGCAAGGAGTAATTGAGGAAGTTGATTTGTATTTCTCCACCTTCGCCAAGTCTATGGCTTCGATTGGAGCATTTATCGCTGGTGAAGAAAAGGTGGTTCATTACCTACGCTTTAACATGCGTTCTCAAATCTTTGCCAAGTCTCTTCCAATGATTTTTGTGGAAGGTGGATTGAAGCGATTGGAATTGCTTCGCACACGTCCAGAATTGAAAGATAACCTTTGGAAAATAGTTAATGCACTTCGTAGCGGACTGCATGAAAATGGTTTTAGTACAGGAAAATCAAATTCTCCGGTAACACCAGTCGTCTTAAATGGTACGGTAGGTGAAGCAGCGGCACTTTCGCATGACCTACGAGAGAATTACAATATTTTCTGTTCAGTAGTAATTTACCCAGTTGTGCCTAAAGGTATGATTATCTTGAGGTTAATTCCTACAGCTGTTCATACTATGGAAGACGTCAAGGAAACCGTTACTGCTTTTGCTGCTGTGAAAGATAAGTTGACTAGCGGTCAATACCGTAATTCTGAGGTGGCTGAAGCTTTTGGAGAATAAAATTTTTTCCAAAAAAAAGGCCAATAGGATTGAAATAGTAAGTATTTGGGCTATATTGAAACCATAAACTTATCATCAACCTAAAATTAAACACTTTTACTATGAGCAGATTTAGTGAAGTCAAAGATCTTGTAATGAGCTTGGAGGCTGATTTCGAAAAGTTCTACGAAAAAGGTAATCAAGCAGCCGGCACCAGAGTTAGAAAAGGTATGCAGGAGTTGAAGAACATGGCGCAGGATATCCGTAAGGAAGTACAAGACATGAAAAATGCTGGTTAATCAAAAAAGAAAGGTGGCCTAGGCCACCTTTTTTATTGAAACTTTATAAAGTGGAGCCTTAAAACTCCACTTTATTGTTTTCTGGGTGTACATCAGCCATCCTTTTACTAGGATCGATTTCAATGGATTGAATGGATTCCAAATTTCGATCTATTACTAAGGTTTTTTCAGGGTTGACCCAAGGCCAATCCTCAATATGAATCCTCTTTGGCATACCCGCCTCTTCTGCTTTTTCTCCCCTCATGATTACCAAAGGCAAATAAATCATCTCTTGAGAGCCATCTTTATAGGTAATCACTACATCCAAAGGCATAGGCATTAACCCGATCCTCTGAAGGGTCATTTCTGTCTTCTCACCATTTGCCTTAACCTCTTTGATTGCATAATCGATGGTTTTGGTGGTGTAAACAAAATACTCCTTGTACCAATCCAACTCAATACCACTCTCTTTCTCCATGATTCGAATTAGGTCATTTACATTTGGATGTTTGAATTTCCAGGTATTGAAATAGTGAAGCAACCCTCGATCACGAACATCCGCACCTATCACATAGCCTAATTGCTCCATAAAAACAGCTCCTTTGGAGTAGGCAGCAGAACCATAGGCTCGATTGGTATGGTAATGATCCGAATGCGTGCTCATAGGCTCCTCTAAGCCTGAAAGTGCCAAAGAAATATACCCTCTATAACTTCCTTGATGCACATTACCTTCCCTTCTAGGAAAAATCGCACCCATCGTCAAATTCGTCGCATAGGAAGTAAAGCCTTCATCCATCCAAGGATATAGTGATTCATTAGTAGCTAAAACACCATGATACCAGCTGTGAGCAAGTTCATGCACCATCACACCAACTAAGGACGGAAGGCTTCTTTCTCCTGTTACCAAGGTAGACATGGCATACTCCATACCTCCATCACCACCTTGAACAACTGAGAATTGCTTGTAAGGATATTGTCCAAAATGTTCCGACATATAGGCTATTGCCTTCGGAGTAAATTCTTTCAGCTTTTCCCAATTTTCAGAGGTTTTTTCTCCTGGAATAAAGAAATGGTGTACAGTAATTCCATTGTCCATGACCACTTTATCATGTTGATATTTTGGGTCAGCTCCCCACATAAAATCATGAACCATAGGAGCCTTAAAATGCCAAGTCAAGGTATTTCCTTGAGGTTCTGGTACGTTCACACCCTCATCTTCATAGCCATGGCCTATCTCGTTGGGATTTTGCAAATATCCTGTACCACCAATAGTATAAGTCTTATCAATGGTGATTTTCACATCAAAATCTCCCCAAATCCCATAAAATTCCCGGCCTATATAGGGATTTGCATGCCAGCCCTGCTCATCATAATTAGCAAGCTTAGGATACCACTGGGACATGGAATAGCGCACACCCTCTGCTGAATCCCTTCCAGATCTACGAATTTGAATAGGAACTTGACCATTGAAATCCAATTCTAAAACAGCTTGAGAATTTGGAAGAATTGGCTCAGGAAGTTGAACCTCCAGAATGGTTCCCACTTCTACTGCCTGAGCGGGCTTACCATTGACAGTCAGATTTGAAACATGCAAATAGCCGATTTCGTCCGGAGAAAGATTGGCAATACGATCCCCTACTCTTCGGTCTGGATCTGCAATGGTTCTGGACCTAACGTCCATCATACTTCCTGGCTGGAAAGCATTGTAATACAGATGGTAAAATATACGGTCGAGCGTATCAGGTGAATTATTGGAATAAACCAATTTTTGCTTTCCCTCATACTGGTTGGTTTCCACATCCATAAATACTTCCATCTCATAGTTCACGGATTGCTGAAATCTACCAGTTTGGGCGAAACTAACCCCTCCTAGAAGACAAAGAAAAAGCCCAAAAAAAGGCTTCTGAAATCGATTCAACATAGATTTTTAATTTTTTTCTAAAGAAAAGGAAAAATGATCAGTGCTGCCAAACCGATAATCATATTTTAGAGGTAGAATTAGCTTCAACCAATTTTGATTCCATTAGAATAAAAGTTGAAAGCTGGTTCGGTTCTTTTGCTTTTATTTAAAATAAAAATCACCAACTGTATGAAAAAACTCATTACTCTCTGGCTAATGATTCTATTTGGATCATCTGTCCTAGCACAACAGGTGGACATGGATTGGTTTAAATCCATGAAAACCCGAAATGTAGGACCAGCTGGAATGAGTGGAAGGATCACAGCCATTGATGCTGTTGATGACAATCCATCCATCATTTATGCCGGTTCAGCTTCTGGAGGCCTTTGGAAATCCACATCAGGTGGTATCCACTGGGAACCCATTTTTGACGACCAAGTGGTACACTCTATTGGTGCGATCTCCATCTATCAAAAAAACCCTTCAATCATTTGGGTGGGAACTGGAGAAGGTAACCCTCGAAACTCCCTTAACTTAGGCTATGGTGTCTATAGATCCTTAGATGCCGGCAAAACCTGGGAATTGGTGGGATTGGAAAAGACACGGGCTATCCACCGTATCATCGTGCACCCAGACGATCCAAATACCGTCTACGTTGGAGCAATTGGATCTCCTTGGGGAGAACAAGAAGATCGAGGTTTGTATAAAACAACCGACGGGGGAAAAACCTGGAAGAAAATTCTCTACATCGATGAAAAAACCGGAGTTGGGGAAATGATTATGGATCCCAACAACCCGAACAAGATTTTCGTCAACATGTGGCAACACCGCCGTTATCCATGGTTTTTTGAGTCTGGAGGACCTTCCTCAGGACTTTTTGTAACCTATGACGGAGGTGAAAATTGGAAAAAATTAGATGACTCCAATGGACTTCCCAAAGGAGATTTAGGACGTATGGGATTGGCTATTTCCGCAGCAAATAGCAACAAGATATATGCCTTGGTAGAGTCTAAGAAAAATGCGCTTTATGTTTCAGAGGATGGTGGGGAGAACTTCAAAATGGTGAATAACAAACCAGAAATTGGAGATCGTCCTTTCTACTATTTTGAAATTCACGCAGATCCAAAAAATGAAAACCGGATTTACACCCTCTATTCCCGAGTGGGAATGAGTGAAGATGGAGGGAAGTCATTCACCCAAATTCTCCAATATGCAGGTGTTCACCCAGACCATCATGCTTGGTACATCAACCCAAATGATCCAAAATTAATGATCGATGGAAATGACGGTGGATTGAATATCACCCGAGATGGGGGAAAGACCTGGTATTTTGCTGAGAAATTACCTGTTGGCCAATTTTACCATGTCAATGTGGACAATGAGCTTCCTTATAATATCTATGGAGGAATGCAGGATAACGGTTCTTGGACCGGTCCAGCTTATGTATGGAGAAGAGACGGAATCCGAAACACCTATTGGCAAGAAGTTTCCTTCGGAGATGGATTCGATGTGGTTCCTCACCCAGCAAACTCTAGATATGGATACACCATGTCACAGGGGGGTAATGTTTCCCGATTTGACAAATTAACCGGTCACAACCGAGTTATTCGTCCAACTCATCCGGATAAAGATGTATTCTTGAGGTTTAACTGGAACGCGGCTATTGCAGCTGATCCACATAATGTGAATGGGGTTTATTATGGATCTCAATTCCTGCACAAATCCACCGATAGTGGTGAAACTTGGGAGATTATTTCACCGGATTTGACCACCAATGATTCGACCAAGCAGCGGCAGCAGCAAACTGGTGGTTTGACCTTTGATATTACTGGAGCAGAAAATCATACCACCATCATCGCAATAGCTCCTAGCCCGGTAGATGCAAATGTGATTTGGGTTGGTACCGATGACGGGAACCTTCAACTCACTCAAGATGGAGGTCAAACTTGGACTAACCTAGCCGCTAAGTTGCCCGGATTACCTAAAAACAGCTGGATTCCTCAAATTCAGGCATCCAATTATGCAGCAGGCGAAGTTTGGGTAGTGGCAAACAATTATCGAAATAACGACTTCAGCGCATATGCTTATCACAGCTCTGATTTTGGAAAGACCTTTACACGAATCGCAGACGATTCAAAAGTTTGGGGATATGCTTTATCCATTAAACAAGACCCTGTAGAGCCTAATTTGGTATTCCTTGGAACAGAATATGGTCTTTACGTCTCTTTTGACAAGGCTAAAACATGGAATAAATGGGAGCATGGCTATCCTAAAGCCGTTTCTACCTATGATATGACCATACAGGAGCGGGAAGCCGATTTGGTAATTGGCACCTTCGGTCGATCCATGTGGGTATTGGATGATATACGACCTCTACGAATCATTGCTGCAAATAATGGGCAGATGCCTGAAGGAAAAATCCTAGCAGTACAGGCACCGGATGCTTATCAGGTGGAAATCCAACAACCGCATGGAGAGCGATTCCCAGCCGATGGGAAATATGCCGGAGAAAACCGTGAAACGGGAGGTCGATTAAGCTTTATCCTCAATGATGACAAAGAAAAGCTCGACACCGTGACTGTTAATATTTATGATGAATCGGGCGAGCAAATCCGAACTTTGAAAACTGTCCCTCAAAAAGGTGTCAACCGTATCAATTGGAATCTTGATAGAAAATCAACTGCTGAATTCTTTGAAACTACCCGAAGAAACAGAAGAGGTTTCTTTGAGCCAGGAGGAGCTGATGTGATCCCCGGGACTTACAGAGTTGAGTTCGTATACGGAGATGAAAAATCAGAGACAACAATAAAGGTTCATGCTGATCCTCGAATTGAGGTTCAATTGGCTAATTTGAAGGCAAGGGATGAATTCTTCAAAAAACTGGAGGCCTTGCAAACTGAAATGAACAAAGCCAATTATCAAATGGATGAAGCGGAGAAAACCATTAAAAAGGTTCAAGATATGGTAAAAGACCTAGAATCTGAAGAAGCCAAATCCTTGGCTAATGCTGCCAAAGAAATCCAAAAGAAACTGGATAAAGTGAAGGAAGCATTCAATGGCCCTACACGTGAAGGTCAGGGTATCGTTCGAAACCTCTATCCTACAACTATGAGTCTTCAGTTTGTTCCAAGACGCTATGCAGGATCATCCTATGCAGCTCCTGGGCCAACTGAAGAAAGAACCTACCAGCATGCTAAAGAAGCCGCGTCTGAAGCTATAGCGGTACTTGAAGAGTTCTTGAATGGAGATTGGAAAGCATTCCAAGAAAAGGTAAATACTACCCAAGTTAATCTATTTGAAACTGTTAAGGATTAAACATAAACTTCTGATCTATAAGTAAATAAGCACCCAAATGGGTGCTTTTTTTTTTTTAGTATCAATAAAAAAGCTTACCCTTCTTTAAGAGTAAGCTTTCTATTATGTTTTTGTAAAGAATTTTTGGTTAAAAATCTTTTCCACAAACTGCCATTTTTGAGGGATCGAAGACAGATTGCTCAGCGCTCAATCCAATATCGCCTGCTACCAAAATAATGTTATAATCTGGACCATCGTTAGCCAAATGAACTTTTACATGGCCATCAAATAGCTTAAAATCTTCAAAACTCAACTTTGATCCATCGGACAATTGTCCCAAAACTGTGACACTTTTCAGATCTTTTGAACTTACAGGATTTAATACAAAAGCAATTGGAGCATCTTGCAACTGATAATTTCCAAAGTGCAAATGTGCAGGAAAACTAACGTCAGAGTCACTGTTTACTCCATCCAGATCAATGGTTAATTCCAAGTTCCCTCCGGTCAATTCCTTAACAGTTAAATTTCCTGTAAAATCAAAATCGGAGGACTTATATAATTGGTATTCATAGGTTTTACCAGTATACTGATCAGGGTTCGATTCAGTACAAGCCCAGACAGAACCCAAAACAAGAAAGGCAATTAGTAACTTTTTCATAGTTGTGAAGTTTTCAATATTCAGAACGAATACTATCTCAAACCTGTTCAATTTTTATTAAAAATATCGATTTTCAGAAATTCCTACTTGATTTTAGTCACATTAATGTGAATTAATAGCTCTTTATGAAGGACTTCGCCCGCCTAATTTCCCGATTAGATCAATCCAATAAAACCAAGGATAAGATGGCTGCTTTGCTTGAGTTTTTTCAAACAGCTTCTGATGGAGACAAGGTTTGGGGAATTGCCCTGTTCACTCACCGAAGACCCAAACGTCAAATTACTACAAAACAGCTTCGGGAATTGTGCATGGAGTATGCTGGAACTCCTGAATGGCTTTTTGAAGAGTGTTACCATACGGTAGGTGATTTAGCCGAAACAATTTCCTTACTTCTTCCCCTACCTTCTGCCAACCATGATTTAGACTTAAGCGATTGGATCGGAAAGCTAAACGAATTGAAGGATAAGGATGATGAGGGGAAAAAGGAATTTTTACTGGATTCATGGTCTCGATTAAACCGAACAGAACGGTTCGTATTCAATAAAATCATCACTGGAGGATTTCGAATTGGAGTAAGCCAAAACTTGGTTACCCAGGCTTTAGCTCAATTTCTAGGATTTGAAAAATCAGAAATTGCTTACGCCTTGATGGGTAACTGGGACCCAAATCAGATTCAGTTTGAAGAACTCTTCAATGCTGAAATTTCTGAGCAAGATCTATCCAAACCTTATCCTTTTTTCCTAGCACATCCCTTAGAAAAAGAGCCAGAGGAATTAGGAAGGTTGGAACACTGGCAGGCAGAGTGGAAATGGGATGGGATTCGTGGTCAGCTAATTACCCGAAAAAATGAAGTTTTTGTATGGAGCAGAGGCGAAGAACTGGTCAATGAAAAATTTCCTGAGCTATTGGATTTGGGGCAAAAGCTTCCAGATGGGACCGTTCTCGATGGAGAAATTTTAGCCTTTGAAAATGGAAAGCCTCTTCCCTTTTCCCTCCTCCAAACTAGAATCGGCAGAAAGAATATCACCAAAAAAATCCTTCAAACTGCCCCAGTCAGTTTTTTAGCCTATGACCTTTTAGAATGGGAAGGGAAGGATTTTAGAAATCAACCCCTTCATATTCGAAGAGCAAAATTGGAAAAAGTTCATGGAGCAGTCACCCACGATCGATTTGAAATATCCCCTCCTATCCAGGCCAACTCTTGGTCTGATTTAGCAAAAATCAGAGAAAAGTCGAGAAGCGAATTTGCCGAAGGCCTCATGCTCAAGCATATGGAAAGTGTTTATGAAACGGGTAGAAAAAGAGGGAATTGGTGGAAATGGAAAATCGATCCTCTTACCATTGATGGAGTGATGATTTATGCCCAAAAAGGTCATGGAAGAAGGGCTGATTTGTACAGTGACTATACCTTTGCAGTTTGGGATGGAGATCAACTGGTTCCTTTCGCTAAAGCCTACTCGGGGCTAACCGATGCTGAAATGAGGGAAGTGGATCAATTTGTAAAAAAGAATACCAAAGAACGCTTCGGCCCGGTGCGAACGGTCAAGCCTGAATTGGTTTTTGAAATCGCCTTCGAAGGAATTCAAGACAGCCCCCGTCACAAAAGTGGGATAGCACTACGATTTCCCCGAATTTTAAGATGGCGAAAAGACAAACCCAAGGAAGAAGCCAATACACTTCAGGAACTCCGAGCCTTACTTGAACTCTATGGATGAAAAGGAATTAGAACCAGCCCTTGCTTATTTTAGATCGAAAAGCTGGGAAGCTTTTGAATTTCAAAAAACAACTTGGAAGGATTACCTCTCCGGTAAATCCGGGCTGTTAAATGCTCCTACAGGTTCAGGAAAGACATTTGCGCTGTGGTTTGCGGTTATTTTAGATTTCATCCGAAAGAATCCTTCCGACTGGAAGCAAAAAAAGAACAATGGGCTTCAGCTAATTTGGATTACTCCCCTGCGGGCCTTGGCTCAAGATATCCAAAAAGCCATGCAAGAGGTCTGTGAAGTCCTAGAAATTCCTTGGCAAGTAGCTGTACGAAATGGGGACACAGATCCAAAAACCCGTGCTGCATTAAAACGAAAACCACCAGAGGTTCTGATTACTACCCCAGAAACTCTACACATTTTAATTTCCCAAAAAGAACATCCCAAGCTTTTTAAAAACCTACAGTGTATTGTAGTAGATGAGTGGCATGAACTGGTTGGAAATAAACGTGGTGTTCAGGTGCAGTTAGCCTTGGAATATATCCAAACGCTTTGTCCCCAAAACTTCCGAAGATGGGGAATTTCAGCCACTATTGGGAATATGAATGAAGCCTCCAAAGCTTTATTGGGATTTGAACTTCCAGCTCACATCATTAAGGCAAAAGTTCATAAGCCAATAATTTTAAAATCAGTTATTCCTGAGGAAATAGAAAAATATCCTTGGTCTGGCCATTTAGGAATCCGCATGTTGGACCAAGTTATTCCTATCATAGAAGAAGGAAAAACTGTTTTGCTTTTTACAAATACGCGATCCCAAACCGAAATCTGGTACCAAAAATTATTGGAAGCAAGACCGGATTGGGCTGGTTGGATAGCCATGCATCACGGTTCATTGGATATGAAAGTCCGATCATGGGTTGAAAATTCTTTGCACGAGGGTAAACTCAAATTAGTAGTCTGCACCTCAAGCTTGGATTTGGGTGTGGATTTCCGACCGGTAGACCGGGTCATTCAAGTGGGCAGTCCAAAAGGTGTCGCCAGATTCATACAGCGGGC
>JABXHZ010000021.1 GCA_013373335.1 Cyclobacteriaceae bacterium
CGGCGTTTTGGACTTGTATATGAACAGCCTATCCAATCGCATGAATAATGTGATGAAAGTATTGACGGTGATTTCTACCATTTTTATTCCCATGACCTTTGTGGCTGGGGTATATGGGATGAATTTCAGACATATGCCTGAACTCAGCTGGAGATATGGATATTATGGATCGCTGGGGCTCATGGGACTGATCGCGATTTCTATGATTATTTACTTTTGGCGAAAAAAGTGGCTTTAATAGGCTTTAAGACTGATATCCAAACTGCTAACCGAATGAGTTAAAGCGCCCATGGAAATGTAATCAACTCCACATTCTGCCACCGCTGCCAAGGTTTCTTCGGTAATACCTCCAGAAGCTTCAATACTCATTTTTCCGTCAATTAATTCTACTGCCCTACGCATGGTATCATAGTCCATGTTGTCGAGCATGATAAAATCTACTCCCCCTACCTCTAAAACTTCAGCTACTTCCTCCAAATTCCGGGTTTCCACTTCAATTTTAAGATCTAATTGGTGATCCCGAAGGTATTGTTGTGTATTTCGGATGGCATTTTTGATTCCTCCTGCAAAATCAATGTGATTATCTTTCAACATGATCATGTCATAGAGTGCAAAGCGATGATTGACTCCTCCTCCAATGAGCACCGCCCATTTTTCCATAAGTCGGAAATTAGGGGTTGTCTTGCGGGTATCCATCAAGCGCGCCTTTGTGTGCAGGATTTTTTGTGTCAGATGGTGGGTTTTGGTGGCTATCCCACTCATGCGCTGCATACAGTTCAAAACCAATCGTTCTGAGGAAAGAATAGAAGCTGCAGGTCCTTTAACTTCTAGGCCAATGTCCCCGAATTTTACTGGATCCCCATCCTTCTTGTATAGAGTGACTTCCAAGCGCGGGTCAAAGGTTTTAAATATGCGTTCCGCTAATTCCACTCCTGCTAGAATGCCCTCTCCTTTGATCAAAAGTCGGGCTCGCCCTTGCGTATCCGGTGAAAATGCTGACAAAGAGGAATAATCCCCGGGTCCAATATCTTCTTTAAATGCAGCTTGAATAAAGGCTTCTAGGGCCGAATCAGTCAAATAGGAGGGTTTCATGCCACAAAAATAGGCATCTTGAAAGGTTTAGGGAGTCTTTTTTTTAAAAATCGCTCAGGCCTTGACAAAGCCCAGACTGTAAACCTCCGGTTGGGAATTTTGCTGATTGATTTTGATGAAAACCTTGTAGTTGACTTGACCGCTTTGATATTCTCCGATATAGGAGCTCAGGCTTGGGGTGTTTTCGCTTCTAAATACTACCTGAAAACGAACCGGTGGATTTTTTTTGAAAAAGTCACGCAGAACCAATTCTGCTTGGTTTTTAGAAAAATCTCCCTGTTGCCCATTGATGTTAAGTGAAATGCTATTTCCAAAGTAACGGGCCAATTCACTACTCGATCCTGAATCGATTGCCAGAATCACTGGATCGATGGAATTCAGGTTTTTGGGAGATTCTATAGGAGAAACCCAAAAGGTGAGGAAGAATAGAAATAATTTAAATCCAGTCATCGGCCCTCGAATAGACAAATACTAAGCCAAAAAAAGCTGTACATCCTTGATTTTTTGTCCTCCACGAAAAAATATGAAAATCAAGTAAAGAAGTTTATTGTCCCGGTCAATGGTAAGAAAAGTAATATATTTGCGACATGGAAAAGAATGTACTTTTAATGATTTTGGATGGCTGGGGAATCGCGACTAATCCAGCCGTGTCTGCCATTGACAAAGCCAAAACTCCTTTTATTGATAGCCTGTATGAAAAATACCCTCATTCGACTTTAGAGGCTTCCGGTCTTGCGGTTGGTTTGCCTGAAGGCCAAATGGGAAATTCAGAGGTTGGGCACATGAATATTGGGGCAGGAAGAGTAGTCTATCAGGACCTTGTAAAAATCAATCAGGCAGTCCAAAATGGGGAACTCAATCAGCATCCCATTCTTACCAAAGCATTTGAAAAAGTAAAATCAAATAATAAAAAAGCCCACTTTATCGGTTTGGTATCTGATGGAGGGGTACATGCTCATATTAACCATTTGAAAGGACTTTGTGATGCAGCCAAATTCCATGGGGTTGAGCAAGTTTTTGTACATGCCTTCACGGATGGTCGGGATACTGACCCAAAAAGCGGAGCTGGGTTTTTGGCTGATTTGGAGCAGCACATGGAAAAATCCACTGGTCAAATCGCTTCCGTAGTGGGGCGCTATTACGCCATGGACCGAGATAATCGCTGGGAGCGAGTAAAATTGGCCTATGATGCCTTGGTACATGGAGAGGGCGAAAAGTCCAAAAATATTCAGGCCGCTATTAAGAAATCCTACGAAAACAATGTAACTGACGAGTTTATTCGGCCGATTATTCATGTAGGACCCGATAATAAACCTTTGGCTGCCATTGAGAATGGAGACATGGTGGTTTGTTTCAATTTCCGAACAGATCGTGGCCGGGAAATCACCCAGGTTCTTACCCAGCGGGATTTTGAGGATTTCAACATGAAGAAGTTGGATCTGGATTACATCACCTTTACCAATTATGACGATACTTTTAAGGGGGTAAAAGTTCTTTTTGAAAAAGATAACCTGAAGAATACCTTGGGAGAGGTTTTGGAAAAAGCCCATAAAAAACAAATTCGAATTGCTGAAACCGAAAAGTATCCCCACGTGACCTTTTTCTTTTCCGGAGGTCGGGAGAAAGAATTTGAAGGGGAAAGCCGAATTCTATGTCCTTCACCGAAGGTGGCCACCTATGATCTCAAGCCAGAAATGAGTGCCTATGAGATTTCCTCTAAAATCAATCCGGAACTTAAAAAGAAGTCAGCAAATTTCATTTGTCTGAATTTTGCCAATGCGGATATGGTGGGACACACCGGGGATTTTGAAGCGGCGGTGAAGGCTTGTGAGGCAGTAGACGAATGTGCAAAAAGCGTTATTGATACTGCACTTGAAAATGATTATACGGTAATCGTCATTGCGGATCATGGTAACTCGGATGTCATGATCAATGACGACGGTACACCGAATACGGCCCATACAACGAATTTGGTGCCTTTCATCATGGTCGATAAGCATGACCGATTCACACTTAAAAAAGGTAAGTTAGGGGATTTGGCACCTACTATTCTAAAGCTCATGGGTGTTGAAATTCCAAAGGAAATGACTGGAAACATTCTGATAAGCTGATGAAAATTAATCTGTTCATTCTTTTCGGAGTCTTTTTATTTCTGATTTCTTCTTGTGAAAATGCCCCTGGTATTGCTAAGCCAGGTAAGTTGGATCCTTTGCCCTATTACGATGTCAGTGGATTTATTGAAGCTGAAATTTCCAAAATGGATAATGAGCGAGTCAATAAATCTACCCGAATAAATGGGAAAGAGGAAAGTGTGGATGTCTCCTTATCCCAAGAAGAATGGCGAGAGGAATTGGATGCCTTCTTTCGGGCAGATATAAACAAACCTTCCTTGGTTAATTCTTACACTACCGAACTGCAAGGTGATATTTTGATCCACCGCTTGAAGCCTGGGGCTAAAAATTCCGTACAGGAAATTCGAGTGCGGATTATTGATGATCGGCCTATTTGGCTAACCTTCAAGATTGCAAAGGAAAGCATGTTCTATACTTCTTATGTTCTGGGCGAAGTGTATCTGAATCAGCGCACTCAAAAAATTGACCATTACTCGATAGAAACCACACAGAAGATCTGGTTTTTGAGCGCCAATAACATGCGGGTTAAAGGAGCTGTTTTGCCTTGATGGAGATCATGTTTTAAAGAGAAAAAGGCTGTCTCAAAAAGTATCGTCATTACGAGGCCTAACATTTGGAAGAATGCACAAAACGAGATGACAGTGTTCAATATTCTCCGAATTCTGGTCACCCTGAGCGGAGTCGAAGGGTCCTCGACTCCGCTCGGACTGACCCATTTTAGAATACCCAAATAAAATCTATCATCGGTAACGAAGTGAAGGAATCTACACTCATTTAATTTAAATCAACATCGAGATCGCTTCGTTCCACTGGCAATGCCGAAACCTCATACTTTTAAGACAGCCCTTTTTTATTTGTTGAAAAGTGGAGGTCGCTTCGCTTGCCAATCCGTATTTTTCTGAATATAGTCTCCAAGCAAGACTAATTTATCTTCTTCAAAAAGGTTTCCAAGGAGCGTAATGGAAGTAGGGCTACCTCCTCCGTTAAAACCATTTGGAAGACAAAGTGCCGGGTGTCCGGTTAGGTTGGTGATTTGTAATTGCTGTCCACCATAGCTTGGCGTCACGATAACATCGTATTTTTTCATTAAGTCATGCATTTCTTGGATTAAGACAGTACGCTGACGAGCTAAATTCACATATTCCACTGCTGGGATAAAGCGTGCAGCACGGAAGAGGTTTGGCCAGGCATTTCTGTGCTGTGCCACTAATTCATCGTCCCATCCTAGGCGAGTGAGTTCATCAAAAGCTGCTGCGCCTTCTACCATTAACATCATGGTCATAGGTCCTGCTGCAACAGAAGTTTCGAGCTCAACAGGGTGTAATTCAAATCCTTCATTTTCTAAGAATTCCAAAACTTTTCGATCATTTTCAGAACTTCGGTTTCCTTCAAAAAAGGATTTGAAATAGCCGATTTTTAGACTTTTGGGATCTTTATTTGCCGAAAAATTAAATGCAGCTTCGATGGTACTTTGATCCTTTGGATCTTTTCCATTCAATACCGATAAAACAATCGCATTGTCCAAAGCCGAACGGGAAATAGGCCCGATTTTATCCATGGACCAGCTAAGAGCCATCGCACCGTGTTTACTGACACGCCCATAGGTAGGGCGAAGTCCCGTCACCCCATTTCGGGTACTTGGAGAAACGATAGAACCTAAAGTTTCGGTCCCGATCGCAAAAGGCACTAAACCTGCGCTAACTGCAGATGCAGAACCCGCGGACGAGCCACTGGATCCTTGTTCCAGATTCCATGGATTTTTGGTGACTCCTCCATACCAAACATCGCCCATGGCCAAAGCTCCCAACGTAAACTTTCCGATTAAAACTGCGCCAGCATCATCCAATTTTTCTACGATATGGGCCGTTTCATTAATTTCCTGATCCTTGTAGGGAGCAGCTCCCCATGTTGTTTTGGTTCCTTTGACAGCCAAAAGGTCTTTGATTCCATAAGGGATCCCATGCAAAGGTCCACGATAACGACCCGAAGCCAATTCGGCGTCCATAAGTCGGGCTTTTTCAAGGGCTTCCTCTTCCATTAAAGTGATCAAACATTGCAGCGTATCTGCATGGGTTTTGATCCGGTCCA
>JABXHZ010000439.1 GCA_013373335.1 Cyclobacteriaceae bacterium
GAGGTAGCGTCAACGTTATTTGCTTGAAGAACGCGGTAATCTTTATCTACTGCATTTTCAGTAAACTCATTTCGATTACCTGATTCTGCAGCAAAAGAGTCCGCATTTCTGAATGCTTCATTTCGAGTAGCATCAGAAGCGATCAGTTCTTTTTGAAGAACTGCGATTTTGGTATATTCTGTTTTAGGAAGTTCTGTTACTTCAATGATATGATAACCATATTCAGTTTCCACCAAATTTGGAAGTAAGCCAGTAGCTCTACGAGCATAAGTTGCATCAGCGAATTCGTCTACAAATTCCTCCTTGGCAAACCAACCCAAATCTCCACCAGTCTGAGATGTTCCATCCTGACCATAGGTGCGGGCTGCAGTTGCGAAATCGCCTCCGTTTTTCAAATCCTGAAGAACTTCTTCTGCCTGAGCTTTCACATCTGCTTTGGCAGCATCGTCTAAGCCCTCTGTACTGAATAGAATATGAGAAGCTCTCATTCGAGGAGTTCCTTCATACTTATCGCTTACCTTGAAGCTGATGTAAGTAGAGTTGGCAGTCACAAAAGGACCGTAGGTTTCCCCTTCTACAAATTCAGAAACATTTCTGGTCAAATCTTCAGGAAATTCATCACCAGGACGGAAAGTATAAAATGCAGGACGTAAGTCAGAATTTCTATTTACAAACACAGAATCATTTTCCGCATTTTTCAATTCTTCTGTCAACTGTGTAATTTCTTCAATTACAGCAGCAGAGTCAGCAGCACTTGGAAGAATAGAGAAATTGACATACTCGATATTTGCAGTATTTCCGGTTTGGAATTTCTCCTTGTTTTCGTTGAGATAGGATTGTAATTCAGATTCGCTTACAGAAATAGCCGTATCTGGAATCGCGTAATAAGGAACGAAAAGAATAGAAGCTTCTGCAATAGTATTGGCAGCTTTGTATTCCATTTTTCCTTCCGCAGAGGTTGCATACTCCGAAGTAGCCAGCAAGTTGTCATATTTGATTCGAAGGCGAGATTCAGCAAAAAGTTGCTCTTGCTGTGCCCAAAATGCCTGCTGAGCCGGATCAGCGGTTTCCAATGACTGAAGAAATGCAATCAACTGGGTTTTGTCGAATTGACCGGTTTGAGGATTGACCAATTGTTGTCTGAGTTCAGGAACAATGTTTTTTCCTTGGACCATGTCCACCAATTCCTCAGGAGAAACGGTCATTCCCAATTTTTCATATTCCTCGTCAAATACTTTTTCAACGATCATAGCTTGCCAAGCCTGCTCCCGTACGGTAAACATTTCCACTTCGGAAGGAGCTCTTCCAGTTCGTTGCTGATAAGCTATTCGGAATTCTTCCACCTTATCAACATACTCTTGGTAGGTGATTTCTTCACCAGCAATTTCCCCCACTACAGGGTTGTTTGATCCCAATAAAGTGGAGTTAGGACTTAACAAATCCCCACCCAAAAGGAATAGAATCAACCCGCCGGCGATTACACCGATTGCGAGACCTGTCCGCTGTCTTATTTCTTTAATTAACGCCATTAGATTTAGTACACTTTTTTAGAAGAGACGCAAAATAATAGCATTGCGAACGATTTTCAAAATATATTCTGAATCAAAGCCTTATCTAAAAATTGGTAGAGGGGTTGATTTTCAGGCGGAGGGACTCAATCCGGTGTTCTTGCTTCGAAACAATTGTAAAAGTAAATGCGCCAATTGTTACGGACTCTCCTTTTTTTGGAAGGTTTTCGGTGTAAGACAAAATTAATCCCGATAGCGTCTCGTAGTCTCCCACCGGAAGGTTCCACTCGTATTTATCATTTAAATAGTCAATTTCGTGTCGGGCACTTAATAAATATTCCTGGTCAGAGATTTTCTGTTCAATCAAATCATCGCTGTCGTATTCGTCTTCTATTTCCCCAAAGATTTCTTCAATAATGTCCTCCATGGAGACTATTCCGCTGGTCCCTCCAAATTCATCCACCACCAAAGCCAAACTTTTCCGCTCCTGAATAAATTGGATCAATAATTCATTTGCCAGAGCCGATTCCGGAACGATGATAATTGGCGTTAGTATTTCTTCAATGGATTTGGGTTTTTTGAAAAGCTCCAATTGGTGGCAATAGCCAATCACATCATCTATTGTTTCTCTGTAGACAATGATCTTAGAATGACCACTTTCAGCGAAAACCTCTTTCAACTCCTCAACACTATCCTCTACCTCCACAGCCACAATATCGGTTCGTGGGATCATACATTCCCGTACCCGGATGGTTTTGAATTCCACCGCATTGTCAAAAATCTTGGTATCAATCTCTGCATTCCCTTCCGACCGGTCTTGGTAGAGGTGGTTTTGGATAAAGCTGTTTAAGTCCGTCACCGTGAATACGGGTTTGTCTTCACTGTATTCTAGACGTAGAACTTTGGTAATGAAAAACCGGGATAAGCCTACCACTGCCCAAACTACCGGATACATCACATAATAAATCATCAGGAAAGGAACAGCAAAGAAATGAAGCATGCTGTTTGGATTGAGCATGAAAAGGCTTTTTGGTAAAAACTCCGCCGTTACTAAGACAATCAATGTTGAAATCAGAGTCTGTAAAATCAGAATGATTCCTTCTTGATTTAAGTTTTCCGGAAGCCAATTGGTTAGGGGTTCTTCCAGAAGAAAAGCCATAAAAGTACCATAGAGCACCAAAGAAATGGTATTACCCATCAGGGTAGTTCCAATAAACTGGCCAGGTCGCTGTACAAAGCCACTTAAAATTTTTCCGCTGAGATCTCCCTGTTTACTTTGTAATTCAATTTGAAGTTTATTCGCAGAAATGTAGGCAATTTCAATTCCTGAAAATAGGGCCGAAAACAGCAGGGTAATGATGACGTAAATCAAATAGCTCGTTTCCATAGCCTATCGCTTTTTCTTTTTGCTTTTTGGAGAAGAAATCTCTTCCTCTTCTGCCCGCTTTGTTCTTCGATATTGAAACCAAAATAGCAAGGCTACCGCAAACATAAAAATAGTGTAGGAATAGCCGATTCCAACGGTCAGCGTTTGATGAATCCCAATAATGATCAAGGCTAAAGAAAGAGAAAGGATTAATACGTCTGCAAGTTTCATAGACCTTCACCGGGTAGGAGCGTTCGACTGTCCCGGACATTTTTTAAAGTATAATTGGTAAAGCTTTCGTCTGCTACCATTCCTGTTCCGTTAAAGAGTGTCTGCTTGTCTCTGACGGTCACAAATGTTTCTGTATAAATGATTTTTTTTGTTGGATCCCAATATAATTCTTCGGCTTGAAGGCTTTGATCCTCCAGCATATTATTTACCTGCACATCTCCAACACCTCGATAGAGATTGTCTTTTTTATTGAAGTAACCCTTGTCTGCCCGTAGGGTGGTACTTAGGGTACCGTCTTTCTCATAGAATTGGATTTCGACTCCTTCTGGAAATTCCATGTCTCCTTCCAAATATTCATATTGCTTGGGGGCCCGGATTTCTGATCGAATTAAGGCCGAATCGGATTGAACTACATGAATGTTGCTTGCCATGTTGATAGGACCCTCGTAGACTTGCAAGGCAGCAGCATCCACATTCTCCCGGCAGGATATGGCGATCGAACTTAAAAGAAGTAAACCGATACCGATTATTCTATTCACAATACAAAGATACGGGAATTGACTAGATGAAGATCAATAAAAAAAGGCAGCCCGAAGACTGCCTTAGAATATGTTTGGATAAAATTAATCTCTAGTAGCAAGGGTTACTGTTTCCCCGATCCAACATCCAGTACTCATGGATTGACCAGCTTGCAAACCTTCTGTGAAGAGTTCTTCCTTGGAAGGGAATCGAGCTCTCGCCTGAGCCATACCCTGTGAATCACCTGCTCTCTGGTAGGCATTGTAAGCAGCGATATAGATGGAATAGTCTTTAGCTCTGGACTGGCCACCTCTACAATCATTAAAGGAGTTCATGTAAAGTTGAGCAATCAAGGTATAGGCATCTTTTACCAACTCTTCATTTAGAGAAGCTGCGTTTTTAGCAGCATTTCTAGCATCAGACTTTCTGCCCAAGTTTCCATAAATTTTTGCTAACTCCATATTCATTTCACCTCTTTGGGTGTCGTTTTCAGCTAATTCAATAGCCTTTTCTACAACAGGAAGTGCTTTTTCGAAATCCTGCTCCTGCATGTAGCGCATGGCACGAACCTGAGAAGTGGAGTAGGTTGGATTCTTGGAATCGATCAATTCCAAAGCCGTCAAGAAAGCATCAGAGGAGAAACACTTATACTGAACAGAATACTTGAAAATCTGATTTGCTAAGGTTTCATTGGTAGGGTCAGCTGCCAATTTTGGACCCATATTATTTTCAATAAAGTCACAATCGATCAACTTCATCGCAACCAAGATGGTCTCTGTTGTACTTTTTGGTCTGGAAACATCCTTTCCTGCAGCAGCAGCTTTATCTAGATGCTCTTGGATTTTATCGTAAATAGCCAAGACCTCTTCTGGCTGATATGCCTTGTTATAAGCATTGTGTCGATAAACTGCATCAAAATATGCTGAGTAGAGATCAACTAGGGACAATTCTCCATTCAATTCGATCGCTCTTTCGAAATCAGCTACAACATCTCCTAATTTCTCCTTGGTGCCCTTGAAGAAGCCATAACCAAAATAAGCTTTGTTTTCAATCCACTTAGACGCATTGTCATAGATTTCATCACGCTTATCATAAATCAACATCACGGAATCCTGATAGACTCGCTTTTGGGCTTCGTCAGCAGTCGCGTCAGCAGCACCTTTGTAGACAGTCACTCCATTAATATAGATAGACTCGTTCAACTCAGGAACATTCACTAACAACCAATTAAGCGGTTTGGTAGCCTCTACAAACTGCTCTGACTTCATGTAGTCCGTATAAGCGGCGTTAAGTTCACGCGCTTTAGCTTCTTGCTCAGAATCTGCGGGCCAATTCCATCCATCCTGGGCCTGCACCATGCCTGCCAGGAGTAAGGCTGAAAGCCCCAGAAGGGTTGATTTAATTTTCATGGTTTCTGTTGGTTTTATTCGGTTTAATAGTAATCTCTTATTCAAATACACGCTTGTAGAACCAAGTGTTATCGTTTAGAGAGAATCCAAGTGAAAAATTCACATAAGTTTCTCTGACCAGCCCTTGCTCCAAGGTACCTCGCCGTCCCACTTTGACAGCTAGGTTGAGTAGGGATAATTGATTAACACGAAACGAGGTTCCAAAGTTAATGCCAAGGTCATTGATTTTTGTCTGGTTCAGATAGTATGGGGTCTGTTGAAACTCCAATCCCACGCGGTAAGTAGACCGTTGGGCGAGGTTGTCAACTGACAGATAATCCGGAACAATTTCAAAACCGAGGCCTACTTTTATAGCTTCTCGAAGAGACAATGGGTCTCCCAAGAATGAGCGGAATCCTGTAAAGTCTTGATATTGACCTTCCAAACCAATCACAAATTTATTCAATCTTTCATAACTTATCCCAAATCCGTAACGATTTGGAATATAAACACTTCCCTTCTCGTCGTTGGCAATTAGGTCACCAGGCGTTTCGGGGTCGCTAGCTTGCCCAAATGCAGCCAGTTTGGCAAAAGCTTTTCCACGGACATCCCCTAAAGTCTGATAAATGGCACCGAGATGGAGGTTGCTCTTTTCATTCAAGCGGAAATAGTAGTGCGCACCAAATTTTAGCCCAACGTCACTGATTGTTAATCTTTCATAAAACTCCGAAGAGTTACCTACCTGAGTCCCCAAAGAATCAAAAATCGCCAATTGGTTGGTTCGTATAGTCGAGCCGAACAAGTAAGATCCATGGATACCAATACTCAGATTTTTGGCTAATAGGAACCCTCCACTAAGGTAGGCCTCAGATATGCCGCCATCTCCTGTGATGGTATTAAAACTGTTAAGCTGAGTTCCTGCCACTTGACTGGTAATTTCCAAATCATAGTTTACCGAGGTAAGCTGATTCAAACCTATTCCCATGGTAAATTTGGAAGGTTTGAAAGGCAACGACATGGCGATATAGGAAAGCCCTCCCCCGTCTACATCGGAAGTTTCAGTTCCGTTGTTTGCATTGATCCGCTTATAGTTAAGGGCTGCCTGAAAGTTAAAAATCGTATTTCTTGTCTGAAGGGCAGGATTTACCACATTGGGATTCCATCCGGTCCCAAAACTGATTCCAAGACCACCTGTAGCCTGATTATGGGTCAATCCGGAGTAATTAAATTCCCCAATTCCCAAAGCGGAATAGGTCGATGCACTGGACTGAGCCTGTACCTCACTAAACAAGAAAAGGGTGCAGCAAACACCCAGCAAATGCCATTTAAATCTGTTTAACATTGTGGTTTAGAATGCAATTCAATCCTCGTAGGACCAAATTTGGGACTACAAATATGTGGTCTTTTGCCAATGATTCAAAAGATTGGGCATCACCCCCACAAATAAATACCTGTAAATCCGGAAATTTCTGCTTGAGTTGGGTGATATAGCCCTCTATTTCATGGGTTATTCCATACCAAATCCCAGCTTTCATTCCCTCTAAGGTACTGGAGCCGATGGGTGAATCCGGTTTTCCCTCCAATTCCACCAAGGGAAGCCTTGCTGTAAAATCATGCATGGCTTTGGCGCGCATCCGCATACCGGGACTGATGGCTCCTCCTCGGTAAATAGCCTTTGGGTCAATCAACTCAAAGGTCATGCAACTGCCCAAATCTATGGCTAAAACGGCTCTTCCTCCAGCTAAATTCCAGGCGCCGACTGCTGCTGCGATTCGATCCAAACCAAGGGTTTGTGGGGTTTCGTAGCCATTTTTAATTGGAAGTGGCGTATTCCATTCCAAAAACTGGAAGGGGAATGCCAAGGCTTGGCTGAGTTCTTCTTTAGACCATCGAACAGAGGAAATAAGACAGGCATCAAAAGCCGTTTGATCCCAAATAGCTTTTCCTTCAGAAAGCTCCTGAAATGATTTTTCCCAAATCAGTTCTTCTCTTTCGAAAAGGGCTGATTTAATGCGTGTGTTACCGATGTCGATGATCAGATTTTTCATATGACAAAAGGCCTGCAAAATAACCAATTCAAAAAAGCCTACTTTTTATCTTTTCTAAAATTATCTTTAATCCACGTTTAACTTAACAAACATTAACCCATGGAGAATTCTGCCGAATTGATCGGTTTGATGTCCGGTACTTCCGGTGATGGACTGGATATTGCCTATTGTCGATTTGAAAAGGGAGATTCCTGGAAGTATGAGATCCTTCATGCGGTGACAGTTCCTTTTCCCAGGGACTTGGGAGGATTGCTTCAAAACTCCCACCTACTTTCTTCCGAACAATTGACGCAATTGGATGTGGACTTTGGAGCTTGGATGGGAAAGCAGGTGAGGGAATTTTGTTCTCAAAATCAGGTGACCCCAAGAGCGGTTTGTTCCCATGGACATACTGTTTTTCATCAACCATCCAAGTGCTACAGTTTGCAGATCGGTAATGGCTGGGCCTTACACAGGCAAAGTGGGCTTCAGGTGGTCAATGATTTCCGAATGCTGGATATACAGTTGGGGGGTCAAGGAGCTCCTTTGGTTCCTATTGGAGATCGCTTATTATTTGGCGACATGGACTTTTGCCTCAACTTAGGTGGGATTGCCAATATTTCCATGGAAGAGAATGGAAAGCGACTGGCTTTTGATACCTGTCCTTTTAATCTTCTTCTGAATCCTTTTGCAGAAAAACTAGGAGCTCCTTACGATGATCGAGGGAAATGGGCTTCGGAAGGAAAGGTAAATGTCGATCTTTTGACCAAGCTGAACAATTTGGATTACTATCAGCGAAAAGGTGCAAAATCTTTGGGAAGAGAAGATATGGAAGCGGTGTATTTCCCTCTTTTGGTGAATTCAGGCTTGGAGGAAAAAGATATTTTAGCGACTCTGGTAGAACACTATGCAGTTCAAATCAGCCAAATTATTCGCCGTCATTCTACCAATCCAACTCCAAAGGTTTTGATAACCGGAGGAGGTGCATATCATGATTTCTTTATTTCCAGGTTGGATTTTTTGCTGGATTCCAACTGGGAAAAGGCTCCTGTTTCTTCCACACTGATTGAGTTTAAGGAAGCCTTGATTTTTGCCTTTTTGGGCTATTTACGGATTTTGGGAATCAACAATGTGCTTTCTGATGTCACCGGAGCCGAAGAAGATTCCTGTTCGGGGGTAATATATGGCTGATTTTGAGTTTGGAAGGGAATGAGTTCCCCTCATGGATTTTTTCTGGGTCAGGCTGGATAATTTTCTATTTTTGCGCCACAGATATAAACCCAAA
>JABXHZ010000068.1 GCA_013373335.1 Cyclobacteriaceae bacterium
CCAAGTAGTATTCAGATGGGAATCCGAAGAAGACGAGATGGGTTTTACTTTATTGCCTTACCATAAGAATGGCTGTCCTGGTTCTCCACTTTCTTTTGGGGCTAGCGTGAAAGATTCTGAAGAAGTGGATGCTCCGCTTGGAAATGAGTTTTTATGTGGGCCAGAGTACATGGAAATGACTTATTCGGTTCCACAACAGGATATTGAAGGTACTATTTCTTGGGTGATTGAAGGAGGAGAAATTGTTGGTCCCTCTGAAGGTGAAACAGTCAATGTAATTTGGAACCCAGGTTCTCCAGAAAGATGGATAGGATATTTGATTGATCCTGTAGATGCAAGCCAATGTCCTGCAGTTTCAAAGCAGCTTCAAATTGAAGTGAGTAATCCCATCCAAATTAATGAAGTGATTGAGGCTTCACCTTCCTGCCCAGGTTCAGCTGATGGAAAACTCGAGATTCAAGTAGCAGGTGGTTCTGGAGAATATGTTTTTGAGTGGATGGGCTATCCAGGAGCCAAAGGTTCCATATTAGAGAATATTCCAGCTGGAGAATATCAGGTTATTGTTTCTGACTTAAATAGCTGTGGTTTTGGGACCTTTAGTCTTTCATTAGATGATCCGGAGGCAATGACCCTTGTAGAAGAATTGAAAGTACTGCCCACAACATGCAATGACTCCTCTGATGGAGGCTTCGTAGCGCGTATTTCCGGAGGGACTCCTCCGTATATAGTGCCTGGTTTTGATTTTACATCAGATGGTCAAGTAATTTCAGTTCGAGGTTTAGCACAAGGTAATTTCATGTTGTTTGTGGAGGATTCGAAAGGATGTGCATTACCTATAGAGGGTGTGATTTCGGGTCCTCAGGAAATGGAAGTAAGGTTTGTAGAAATAAGTGAAAGCTGTCCAGGTGGTAATTTCGGAAGACTTGCAGTAGAAGTTGATGGCGGAGTTGGGCCTTATCGGTATACTTGGAGTTTAGGGGGGGGCATAGCAGCATCTACTTTATCCAATCAAGAGTTACCATCCCAAAGCTTCATCAGTAATATGCCTTCTGGGGAATACGAAGTAATGGTGACAGATAGCAACGGATGTAAGGTGAGAGCCTATGGTAGGATTCCAGAAACAAAGCCCCAAGTTAGAATGCCGACAGGGTACTTGCCTTCGGATGGATTATATTATCCTGTAGCAAATTGCTCTTTAGACTATTTTCTCACAATCTATGATCGTTGGGGAAATGTGTCTTATACAGGTTCTGAAGGATGGGATGGATTAATTAATGGAAAAGAAGCACCTACTGGAACATATACATACCAAATCAGTTACCAATTTAGATTAGGAGATCAGCTAGAAAGTGAAAAAAAATCAGGTGTTTTCATTCTAATCAGGTAAATTTCATTTCGGAATAATTAGGGGTTTATCCATGAATTGGCGGCTGTGGGTTTCTTTACTTTTTTTTGTCAAAGCATTTTGGTTTGATTCTTTTTATGCCCAAGCCCAAATAAGTACCATTGGAAGGGATTTTTTCATCGGTTTTATGGATAATAACCGACGCAATTCCCAACCCGACCGGGTTGTGGTGATCATTACAGCGGTTGAAAAAGCTGCAGGTACCATTCAGACTCCCAAACAGTCGATTCCTTTCAGTTTGGAGCCCGGAGAACAACTAATGCGTGAATTTGATGGAGATGGTGAAGGTGTGATTCACCGGGAAAGTGGACGAGTTGAATATCGTCCTTTTAGAATTACTTCTTCGGGAGATCTGACAGTTCATGCAATTAACGGCCGGGAATATAGTACCGATGGAACAGTTATTTTACCTACTTCGGCTTTAAGTACTGAATATCTTGTGATGGCTCATTATGATACTTTTGGGCCTGGACAAGAACCTGGAAGTAATCAGAATTTTGAAAGTACACTATTGATAGTCGCTACTGAAAATGACACACAGGTTGAAGTAATTCCCGCTGCACCCACTGTCAATACAATTCCCGCAGGAGCGCCGATCCAATTTTCACTGGATGCTGGTGAAAGTTATCAAATAAAAGCGAATGGGGATTTGACTGGGTCACGAGTCAGAGTACTGAACCCATCAGCAGATTCCTGCAAATTGTTAGCAGTATTTGGGGGTAATAAGACTAGCAGCGCTGGAGATTGCGGGACAAGCGGGGATCATATTTTTCAGCAAGCCTACCCCTTGGAAAGCTGGGGAAAAGAATACATCCATGTTCCTCTTGCTGGACGAACATCGGGGGAAATTGTGAAGGTTTTAGCCTCTCAAGATGGGACAGAGGTTCGGATAAATGGGGCGGTTAGAGCCACTTTGGATGCTCGAGAATATGTTCGTTTTGAATTTGGGAAAAATGAATTGGCATTCATCGAAACCTCCAAACCAAGTAGCGTGGCGGTTATAGCAAAAAGCGGTGCATGTAATGAATTTGGGGTTGCTCCTCTAGGTGACCCAAGCTTATTTTTACTAAGCCCAAATTCTCAAAGATTAAAGAATATTACTTTTTCGACAGGAAAGCTTATTGGTTCCTTTAATCAAAGTATTGAGCACTTTTTAACAGTCTTGGTTCCAAGTGGGTCTGAAGGGGAAGTTGTATTGAATGGGGTCAATATTGGTAACCAATTTCAGGCAGCTTTATCTACAGGTTTTTCCTATGCCAGAATCAAAATTCCTTTCGGAGTAAATTCATTATCGAACCCTCATGGATTTATTGCTTATGTGTATGGCTCTGGATCTATCGAATCCTATGGTTTTGCAGTAGGGGCAAGTTTGGAAAATGTTCAATTTGAAACAGAAACCACCTATGACTTTCAAGTCGAAGGTGAACGGGTTGCTTGTCTAAATCAGGAAGGAACATGGGAAATATTTCCAGATGATTCCCGGTTTAAAGAATTTGCTTGGGATTTCGGGGATGGTTCTGAATTGAAAGATGGAAAGTCTGTTAATCATACCTACACTGAGCCAGGAGATTATGAAGTAACTGTTTTTGCATCAACAGGAGATGGCTCTTGCGGCAGTGAGACAGAATTCAATTTTGAGGTGACTGTGGAAGATATTGGAGCTGAGCTTTCCGGTCCTAATTCTCTTTGTCCCGAGACGAAGGGAGTGCGGTACTTTTTGGAAGATGAAGTAGGAGTTTTTGATGTGATTTGGGAGGTAGAAGGAGGTACCTTTACCGAAGTAAATGATCTGGAAATAGTAGTTGATTGGGGTGTCGCCAACCCTGCTGCTTATGTACGAGCAATACCTGTGGGTGAAAACGGGTGTCAAGGCTCAGCTTTAGAGTTGGAAATAACTTTGGATGAATCCATTACTCCCGATTTACCGGAAGGGCAATTAGGATTATGTGGAACCAATACCGGACCTTTTGATTATGTGGTTCCTTTTCCACAAGCAGGAAAAGAGTATGAATGGTTTATTACTGGAGGAAATATCATTGGTAATACGATTTCGGAGTCTATTCAAGTAGAGTGGGATCCAAATGCTCCGACTAGAACCTTGTTTTACGAGGAACGATTGCCGGGTGGGGGCACATGCTTTGGAACATCTGAGGTGTTGACTGTGGATCAATTTTCCGAGTTATCGGTGGAGCTTGGTTCGGCAATTAATCCCTCCTGTCCAGGTGATCAGGATGGTCAAATCGAATTGAATATTTCTGGAGGATCAGGCCTATTTGCTTTTGAGTGGTCTCATGATCCAGATCTTAATGAGCCCATAGCTGAAGGCTTAGTGGCGGGAGTTTATCAGGTTCTAGTCCGGGATTTACAAGGTTGTGGCGATCTCCCTTTTGAAGTTGAAATTCAGGATCCTGCTCCCATACAATTACTTTCCATTACCCAAAATAGGCCCTTATGCAAGGCCAGTGGTGACGGACAGGTCATTTTGGAAATGATAGGAGGGACGGCTCCTTTTTCTGCAGTAGGAAATCAAAGCGAATGGAATTCTGGTGTTTTGACTGTTTCTGGGATTTCTGAAGGAGAATTCAATCTACTTGTCCAGGATGATAATGGCTGTACCTTCCCAATTCAAGGAATAATGGAGGCTCCAGAAGCTTTGGAAGTCAGTTTTGAACAACTTAGCCCGGGATGTCCTGGAGGTGTAGATGGTTCCATCCGGGTTTTGATTGAAGGTGGAACTCCTCCTTATCAAATTCAATGGGAAAATGGAACCTCAGGAGATTTGATAACCAATCTGTCATCTGGGGATTATGGGGTAATTGTTACAGATGCAAACAATTGTGTTGTTAATGGTGTAGGTAGAGTTTCGGAAGCAAGACCATCTGTAAGAATGCCTAGTGGTTTCCTTCCCTCAGAGGGGCCTTATCAACCGATTTCAAATTGTAGCATTTCATATGAGCTGTTTGTTTTTGATCGTTGGGGACAAATGATCTTTTCAGGTTCAGAGGGATGGAATGGATTATTTAAAGGGGAAAGTATGCCAGTAGGAGTATATTCATATTTACTTCGATACCAGTATTCTTTGGATTCAGGGATTCAAAATGATCAAATTACTGGCGCATTTACGCTGGTAGATTAAATTTACTTTTTAGAGGTTCTGAAAAATACTTGGTTAGTTTTGTGACAAATTTTTATTCTTCATGAAAAACATTCTGATTACTGGTGGAGCTGGATATATTGGTTCCCATACAGCTGTTGAATTAATCAAAGCTGGATATCGTCCCATCATTATTGATGATCTATCCAATACCGAGGAGAAGGTCTTGGAAAGACTTCGGGAGATTACAGGAGTGCAAATTCCATTTTATTTGGGTGATTGTGGAGATCGGTCTCTTTTAGATCAAATCGCCAGAGATTATGAATTGTCTGGGGTAATCCATTTTGCCGCTTTCAAAGCAGTTGGGGAAAGTACTCAGGAACCTTTGAAATATTATCGAAATAATGTAGGATCCCTTATTGTGCTTTTGGAATTTATGAAAGCTCAAGCCATTTTGGATTTGGTTTTTTCTTCCTCCTGTACAGTTTATGGGCAACCTGATAGCCTGCCTGTTACCGAAGATACTCTTCGGAAAGAAGCTGAAAGTCCATATGGGAATACCAAAAAGGTTTGTGAGGACATTTTGGTGGATCTGATAAAAAGTAACTCAGATTTAAGAATCATATCATTGCGTTATTTCAACCCAATAGGAGCACATCCTAGTGGTAAAATTGGAGAATTGCCAAGGGGAATCCCCAATAATCTGGTTCCTTTTGTCACGCAAACAGCGG
>JABXHZ010000365.1 GCA_013373335.1 Cyclobacteriaceae bacterium
GCTATTTCACTTTCAAAGAGGATGCTTTCATCTGTGAAAACTTCAGATTGACTGGTGATTTGGAGTTTTCTATACTGAAAATCCAATCGACCACTTCGGTTTACTTCGGATGGGAAGTCCAAAACAGTTGAAGTTTTAGACATACATCCATTTGCATCTGTCACCGTAACTTCAACGGTACCTGCATTGAAGTAATTGATTTCACGGGTATTGTTTGCGCCTGTGCTCCACTGTATCGTATATGGTTCTTTTCCTCCTGTAATGGAAACCCAGGCATGACCGGTTACACTTCCCTGATCACAGTTTACATCCAAAGCCGATTCAATTCGTGCATTTACGGCTTCAGCCTGAGATACCGAATAGGAGCCTTGAATTTCGCAGCCAGACTCATCAGTGATAGTCACCGAATAGGTTCCAGCTGTTAGATTGGATCGGTTTAGGATGTCTTTTTCTCCGTCGGACCACAAAACTGAAGTCTTTCCTTTTGATCCGGTAAGCTTTAGAGTGATGGTTCCATCCGGATCTCCACCACAACTTTGAGGAGTAATTTCTACCAAATCTAGTTTTAAAGCTGATTCAGCAGAAAGATTGACTTGTTTCTCTACTGCACATCCAGATGCGTCTGTGATGGTAGCCAGATAAGTTCCTACTGGGATATTTTCTAATTTTTTCCCATTAGCACCTGTATTCCATGTGATAGTGTATGGAGCAGTTCCGCCATTGATGTTCAAATCGATCCATCCATTGCTGTCTCCAGAGCAGCTAGGATTTTCAGATTGAATATTTACCTGCATGGATTGAGGTTCTTCCACACGGTAAGAAGCTTGAAGTGTACATCCTCCCTGATCTTGTATAAGTACTTCGTAAATGCCCGCAGGGATATTGGTCAAATCTTTCGTTTGAGCACCGTTATTCCACTTGTATATATAAGGAGCAACTCCTCCATTTACATTTAAAGAGATGTTGCCATCTGATTTACCAGCGCATGAAGCATTGGAAATACTTTCAGTAACCTCGATTCCTGCTTCTTCTGACTCAATTTGGAAACTTACAGAAACGTCACAATTGTATTTATCTGCAACGATTACCGTATAAGTTCCTGGTTTAAGATTAGTAGCTTCCCAAACATCTTTCAATCCGTTGCTCCAAGTGACACGGTAGGGCTCACCACGACCAACTTTCACAGAAATTTTTGCAGATCCGTCGGCTGAAGATCCACAGGAAGCATCTGTCTTCTCAACTGGATTTAAAATAAGTGGGTAGGGAGGTTGAACAACGATAGATTCTATATGCTTAAGCCCCTTTGAATCAGTGATTTCAACAGTGTAGGATCCTGCATATAGATTGGTTCTGTTCTGAGTGGTCTCGCGTGTATTCCAAAGGAATGTATAAGGAGGGGTTCCTCCTGTCACATCGAGAATAATACTCCCCTTTTCTGAATGAGAGCAAAGAGCCAATTTACCGCTAACGGAAACCTGGATTCCGTCATAGTTTAAGATGCGGGCATTTTCCCGCTGAGGAATCTCAAATGCAAATTGACTCTGAGCATTAAATACCAGTCCCCAGCTGAAGCAAACAGCGGCCATTAAGAAGCGATATGATCTTAAAATGCTTGACATTGGAACGGTACTAATTTTCAGAAGGGTAATTTTGCCTTATAAATCGAAGTTTTTGTATTTCATTTTTTAGAATATTATTTTTTGTAAATCATATACAACAAAATGATATTCTATAAAATCAATCATTTCGATGAAAAATAGCTTAAAAATTCTAATTGTCAAGTAGTTTGAAACTTTGCTCAAAAATGAAATGCAGCTTAGAATTTTATTATTTTTCTTAAAAATGTACTATTATTCAAAAAAGCAGGGAAGTGAAACTTTTTTCTAGGGACGAAATGAAAAAGGCCTGAAAATCAGGCCTCAATAAAAAATCGAAAAATTTTTAAAATTTTTTTCTGCGAGAAGGAGATTTAGCCAAATTAATAGCGGAAACAGGGGATAGTCCGGGCTCTTTGGTTTCGGTTTTTAGGGTCGCCCCATAGAAAACGGTAGGTTACGGATACCTCATGAGCCCCTCCAGAATTACGCATTCCTAGTTTAGATACTGTGTAATCAAAGGAATAGCCGATGTCTAATCCCGTTGGAAGTGAGACACCAACCAAAGCGATGACTGCCTCATTATTTGGTAGGGAATTTTTTGTCGGTAAGCCTCGATACCAAAGTCCAAAAACTAGCGGGTCTAGATATATTTGGGTTCCTATGTCGAGCTGATTGAATGGATCCTGTTGTTTGTAATTAAAGGCAAAAGAGATGGCTCGCTCCTGATAAGCATGGGTAAAATAATCTCGTCGCCCTCCAGTAAGATCAAACTTGACTCCTCCTTGGGCAGAAATCTTCATGGGAAGCTCGGATATCTGACCTTCTACAAAGCTGATGTTTGGTTCTCCTAAATGATGGGCAGAGGCACCCAACCAGAAATTCTTGGTATAAAACATACCTCCCACAGCAAAATCAAAAAAGCTGTAACGGCTATCTATTGGAATACCATCCAACTCATCAGTAATTCCCCCGACTGTCCCGTTGATGATGTCGATTTGGGTGCCAAAAACTAAATCTGAGAAAAATGCATCTCGTTGCATGAAACTCCCCTGACCACCAAAGCGAAAATAAGTGTCTTCACCCAATTGCAGTTTGTAAGCGTATGATAGGCCTATCTCATTAGTGGCAAGATTGGCCATACTTTCCCGATTGCCATTAAAAATCAAACCAATCCCTGAATTGTAATCAAAGACATAATGATCAATGTAGAAGGAATAGGAATTGAAACTATGATCTAATCCGGGCCACTGGTTTCGGTAGTTGACACCGATTCGGGTAAGTTCCGACGCACCGGTAAGTGCCGGGTTGAGATAAAGTGGGGCAGCATAAAATTGAGAATACTGTACATCCTGAGCTTTGCTAAAAAAGCTAAGCCCTATCAATACAACCGCTCCAAAAATTTTCTTCAACATAACTTTCCCCTCTTGACAAAGGTATAGTTGGCTGATAATCAAGCCAAATTAAATTCCACAAAGACTAGAAACTACTAGGGCTTTTGATTGGGGCGATCAATCAGAATCGTTTCTTGAACTTTTGTAAATGTTGTGGTTCTTTTATTCAATAACTATACCAAAGCAGCGTTAATCAGGCTTTTTGCCTAAAACTCCAATTCAATTTGATTTCTTATCAAATCTTCAAAACTTTCCTTCCTCCGGATTAAATGGGCTTTTCCATTCCAAACCAAAACCTCCGCAGGTCTAAGTCTTGAATTATAGTTGGAGGACATACTGAAACCGTAGGCTCCTGCATTCTTAATAACAAGGATATCCCCTTGACGCACTTCCGGTAAGACTCGATCAGCTGCAAGTGTATCTGTTTCACAGATATAGCCCACAACATGATAGGATTTGTTTTGCCCTATCGGGTTGCTCAGGTTGTAGACATCATGATAGGCATCATAGAGCATAGGTCGGATCAAGTGGTTTAGCCCTGAATCCACACCGACAAAAGTGATGGTAGGAGTCTCCTTGACAACATTCGCCTCAACCAAGAAGTATCCTGATTCACTTACCAAAAATTTTCCCGGCTCTAACCAAAGCTCTAAGGATTTACCGTATTCATTGCAGAAATCCTGAAAGGCTTTGGAAACTTTTTCTCCAACCTCTCGAATGTCAGTGGCTGGATCTCCTGCTTTGTAAGCTACTTTAAATCCTCCTCCGCAATCAATGAAACGTAGATGGGGGAAATTTTTTGCGGCTTCAAAAAGAACATTGGCTCCCCGAAGAAAAATCTCCGCATCCAAAATATCAGAACCTGTATGGACATGGAGCCCCACAATATTCAGGTCATAGGCAGCTACAGTTGCGAGAATTTCTGGCAACTGCTCAATAGAAATCCCAAATTTGCTGTGCTTATGCCCAACTGAAATTTTGGCGTTTCCTCCTGCAAGAATATGAGGGTTGATTCGAATACAGGCCGAAATTCGATTTCCATATTGCTCTCCAAACTGCCGCATCAAAGGAATGCTATCCAAATTGACCATGACGCCTAACGCTACGGCTTCTTCCACTTCAGAAAAAGAGACCCCACTTGGAGTGTACATGATCTCCGCCGGGTCAAAACCGGCCCTTATCCCCAACTTCACTTCCTCAATTGAGACGGCATCAATTCCTGCTCCTGCACTTCTGATCAGTTTTAAGACCGATAGATTGGAAAGAGCCTTGGTCGCATATTTGATTTTTAAAGGAACTTCAGAAAATGCATGTTGAATTGATTGAATCTGACTTACGATTTTTTCTCCATCATATACATACAGGGGAAGGCCAAATTCTCGAGCGATTGACTCCAAGCTGACTCCTTGAATCTCGGTAGGATGTTGGTTTAAATTCATGGTCTGAAATTTGCCCCCAAAGATAGGGATCATCCAACCAAGCAACGAATGATTCAAGGCTTTTCCCCGATTGAATTTCCAATTTGATTTCGAAAAATACTTGTCCTTGATTGTCTGCCGGTTAAATATTGTTAAGTAATTAATCCCCCCTTTTCAAAGGGCGTAAATTTGTACTATGTCCAAAAATAAAATCACCTTAATTATTGTGTTGATGTCCGTGGCCAGTTTAGGCTTGATGGGATTTCAATACTATTGGGTGAGCAATGCCATTCGGATTAATCAGGAGCGATTTGATCAGGAAGTGTATCAGGCATTGGCAGGAGCAGTAGATCAAATCGAAAAAGGAGAAACCAGCGATTTTTTGTTGGGGCAACTCATGCGCGACCCGGTTTTACAGGAGTCCCTTTTTGAGAAAATCGAACCCATCAACATTGACGAAATTAGACCCAAGCCACGAATTCGCCCAGGAACCTCGATTGTGGACACCTTGAAGATCGCTTCAGTTCCTCAGGTTAGTACACGATTTAAACGCATGCTGGAAGTCCGTGGAATAGATTTGAGTCTTTTGGAGGAATTGGAACAATTTTTTGCCTACATGACTCCCGAAGTTGCTTCTTCTATTTTCACTCCCGATGAGATGGCGATTCTTTTGGAAGAAAAAGAACGGCAGCTAGAGTATTTGAGTAAAGTGGAGGTCTTCACTTTCTCGCGGGGAGCAGGAGTTCTTCCCGATCGCATGGTTGAATACGAGCCAGCGATCTCTCCTGAAGCCATTGATAAGATTCGCCGTGCCAATTTGAAAATTGATCTGATGAACAAGGCCTGGGAAGAAATGGCTGAAGGCCAGAAAGAGATTTTGGAACGGCTTGACACAAGCAATGTGCGGAAATTGGTTAAAAGTAACTTGCTGGAGCGAGGCATCATGGAAGAATTTGAATTGGGAATCCTCCAAGATGATGGACTATTGATGCCAATCGGAAATGTCGATCAACCTTTTCGCTTAGTACAATTTGGGACCCAGGCCAAGTTATTCCCTCGTGATATTTTAGGTAAGGAAAACTATTTATACATCTTTTTTCCAGAAAAAACACAGCACGTCATACGACAGGTTTGGTTACCGATAAGCTCCTCCATCCTATTCATTGGGGTAATTATTTGGTGTTTTATTTATGCCATCCGTGTGATTTTTAAGCAAAAAGCGCTTTCGGATACCAAAAATGATTTTATCAATAACATGACCCATGAGTTTAAAACTCCCCTCGCAACGGTGAGTTTGGCGGTGGAGGCATTGCAAGATCCCGATCTTTCTACCCAGGATAAATTTAGGAATCGGTACCTAGGAATCATTAAAGATGAAAATAAGCGTTTGGTAGCACAGGTTGAGAACGTATTGCAGGCAGCAGCATTAGAGAAGCAGGATTTCAAGCTTAAACTGGAAGAAGTTGATCTTTCGGAATTGCTAGCGGATGTAGTGGATCACTTTAGTCTTCAAATAGAAAAAAGGGAAGGGGAATTAGATTTTGAAAATGAGCTTCAACATCCCGTGATTCAGGCCGACCGTTTCCATATCAGCCATATCTTCAATAATTTATTGGACAATGCCAATAAGTATTCACCTGATAAACCAAAGATTACCATTCGAGCCCGAGAAGAGGAGGACCAGATTTTGATCAGTATTCAAGATCAGGGAATCGGCCTGAGTAAAGATGCACAACGGAAAATATTTGATAAATTCTATCGAGTTCCTACCGGAAATCTCCACGATGTTAAAGGGTTTGGCCTTGGTCTTTCCTATGTCAAAACGATGTTGGAAGCCCATAAAGGCGGAATTTCTGTAAAAAGTGAACTTGGGAAAGGGAGTACTTTTACCATTAACTTACCAAAAAGAAAATGAGCAAAGCAAGATTATTAGTCGTAGAAGATGATCCCAATTTGGGAGATATCTTAAAGGAATATTTGGAAATGAAAGGGTATGAGCCTACCCTTTGCCGTGATGGAGAGGAAGGTTGGAGTAAGTTCAAAAAAGATAAATATGACCTCTGCCTTTTGGACATTATGATGCCCAAAAAAGATGGGTTTACCCTGGCAAGGGAAATAAAAAAGGTTCAGGAAGATTTGCCTATCCTTTTCCTGACAGCAAAAAATCAAAAAGAAGATGTCATTGAAGGTCTTAAAATTGGGGCGGATGATTATCTGACCAAGCCGTTTAGTATGGAGGAACTGCTCCTTCGAGTAAATGCCATTTTGAGGAGGACTCAAAAAGGTCAAGAAACAGCACTTCTAAAAGTCTATAAATTCGGAGGCTTTGAGCTGCATTATGATAAGCAATTATTGGAAGGACCAAAAGGACCACACAAGTTGACTTCCAAAGAAAATGAGCTTCTTCGCCTCTTGGCTTCAGAGATGAACAGATTAGTCAATAGAAGCCATGCGCTTAAGCAAATTTGGGGGGATGACAGCTATTTCAATGCCCGAAGCATGGATGTGTATCTGAGTAAAATCCGAAAAATTCTCAAAGATGATCCCAGTGTCCAGATAATTACGGTACACGGAGAAGGCTTCAAATTGATTGTGACAGAAGATTAATTTTCGCCGGACTTTTGTCCGGCTTTTTTATTTCAAAATTGCTCCTATTCCGGCACGGTCTGGGAATTCTACCCCCGAGTCAGTGACTTTTACTCCTTCAGCGGGATCATTGGCAAGCAAAAGTGCGCCATCCATATCCACATAATCCAGCATGGGGGCTAAATGTGCAATGGCCGAAATACCCACAGAAGATTCTGTCATACAACCTACCATAGTCTTTATTCCCAGTGATTTGGCCTCTTGAATCATCCGGATTCCAGGTGTAATTCCTCCTGCTTTTACCAGTTTAACATTGATAGCATGGAATAAGCCATGGCAGCGCTTTACATCTGACTCCACCATGCAACTTTCATCCGCCATGACAGGAAGTTTTGAATGTTGATAGACCTCTTTCATTCCTTCCCAATCTTCTCGGGGCAGTGGCTGTTCCATGAATTCCACGCCAAGCTTTGCGAGTTCTTCAGAGTTTCGAATGGCCTGCTCTGGAGTCCAGGCACAATTGGCATCTATTCGAAAGACCGTATCAGTTTCCTGACGAAGGGCTCGGACAATATCTAAGTCATGGTCCGTGCCCAGCTTGATTTTGTAAATTGGCCAATTGACTTCCTTCATTTTTGCAACCATTTTTTCAAGGCTGTCTATTCCGATCGTATAGTTGCTTTGTGGGATATGGTTTGGGCTTAGTCCCAATACTTCATAAAGCTTCTTCCCAAGTTTTTTAGAATACAAATCCCATGCTGCCATATCCAACGCGCATTGAGCAAAAGCGTCTTCTGAAAAATGAGCTTTTCCCATTTCCCATAATTCGGAAGGATGATCCCAGTTTTTTGATTCAACCACTTGCCTGAACTGTTCGAGACTATCCTGCATTCTTTCCACTGTGACTCCATAGTAAGGGTTGCTTGTGGCTTCACCGAGCCCTATATGTCCTTCATCCTCCAATTTGACAATCAGGGTATCCTGCACATCTCTACTTTGGTGTGCAATGGTGAATCGGTGCTTCAGGAGAAGGTCATAGACTTGGTAAGATAGCTTCATAGGATAGTCGCTGGGATATTGAGTATTTGGCTGTTTTTTTAGGGTGATTTGCGTAGTTTTACCTTCAATCACACCATTGATTTTCAAAAGATGAAATTAAATAAAAGATCTCTTTCTACTCTTTTCTTGCTGTTTTTGTTTTTCGCATTCGGATGCGAAACAACTACTAATCACCCTACTGAATCTATCCCCCTGGAAACCTTACAAAATGCACATGATCAATTTTTGGAAGGAGCCATTACCCATCGGCGTTTTAAACACGAAGAGCTTCAACCTTTGATTCAGAAGCATAAGGATGCTTTTGAAATCGAAGTTTTGGGGAAGTCGGTTAAGGGGAGAAGTATTTCTTCTTTGGACTGGGGAGAGGGGAATACCAAGGTTATGCTTTGGTCGCAAATGCATGGGAATGAAAGCACTGCCACGATGGCTTTGTTTGATTTATTCAATTTTTTGAAAGCCTCGGGCGATGAGTTTGATGAGATCCGTCAGACTTTGAAGCAAAACTTGAAAATCAAGTTTATCCCGATGATTAACCCAGATGGAGCAGAGGCATTTAAGCGAAGAAATGCCTTGGATATTGATCTCAATCGGGATGCTATTTCCCAGATTTCTCCGGAAGCTGTCATTTTAAAGAGAGCCAGAGATTCCTTTGAGCCGGAATTTGGCTTTAATCTGCATGATCAGCAGATTTATTACAACGTCGAAAAAACGCCAAAACAGGCGACTATTTCTGTTTTGGCTCCTGGGTATAATTATGAGCGAGATATCAATGAAGTTCGTGGGAGAGCCATGAAGACCATTGTGGGAATGAATGAAATACTCCAGCAATTGATCCCGGGACAGGTTGGAAAATATGATGATGGTTTTGAACCTCGAGCTTTTGGTGACAATATCCAAAAGTGGGGTACAAGTACGATTTTGATCGAATCAGGTGGATATGTTGGAGATCCGGAGAAACAGTATATCCGCAAACTCAATTTCATGATCATTTTGAATGCGCTTCATCAGATCGCCAAAAAAGGCTACGAGGCATATACTGTAGATCAATATTTTGAAATTCCTGATAATGGATTCGAATTAATGGATTTGATTTTACAGGAAGTTCAAGTTCCAGTAGAAGGGTCATATTATCAGGTGGATATCGCCATTCGAAGAAGAGAATCCAATGCAGGATCAACCTACTTTGTAACAGGAAATGTGGAGGATTTGGGGGATATGCAGGTATATTTCGGTTTGGAGGAGCTGGATGCAACTGGATTGAAATATGAGGATGGGAAAGTATCCAAGCAAGTTTTTGATTCAGTAGATGAAATCGGTGTTGAAAAGGCAATCGAATTATTAAAGTCAGGGTATATCGCTGTGAAAGTAAAAAATGGTCAGGCTGGTGATTTACATCAGCTTCCGATTGTGGTACTTCAAAGCACCGATCAATTCTCCTATGGATGGAAAACCGGATCGAATCCTACTTTCTTCCTAACGGATGGGGAAAATCTTCGCTATGCTGTGGTCAATGGGTATTTGATTGATTTGGAAAACCCCAAAGAGCAATTGATCAAGCAACGAGTCTATTGATTCTTAGAAGTTAATCTTTTTAAAACCCGCCTTTGAGCGGGTTTTTTCTTTGCTAAAAATCAATAACTTTAATTTACTAATCCCGCTGACTATGAGATCAAATGCTATTCTTTTTGCGACGGCCATTGTGCTTTCTTCTATCATTTTTGGCTATGCCGTCATCAATCGAAATCGTCCTCAAGGAACAGTAAATGTCACTGGTTTGGGTGAGCAAAATTTTACCTCAGATTTGATTGTTTGGGAGGGGAATTTCAGCCGAAGTAGTGCAAATATCCAATCTGCCTATGCCAATTTGGAAAAAGACCGGGAATCAGTGACTCAATACCTGGTATCCAAGGGTATCCCTCAGGAGCAGTTAGTCTTCAATGCGGTTATCACCAACCCAACTTATGATCAGAATTATTCCAATGATGGACGATACATGGGGCAGACTTTTACGGGCTACCAATTAAATCAGTCTTTGGTAATTGAGTCTCAAGAGGTGGGAAAAGTGGAGAAAATCAGTCGGGAAATTACAGAGCTGTTAAATCAAGGAATTGCGTTTTATTCACAGCAACCCCGCTATTATTACACTGATCTTGAATCCTTGAAATTGGAGATGATTGCAAAAGCTACACAAGATGCCCGGATTCGAGCCGAGCGAATTGCAGAAAATTCTGGAGCCAAGCTCGGTAATTTGATTTCAGCGAATATGGGGGTCTTTCAAATTACGGGACAAAATTCAGGTGAAGATTATTCTTGGGGAGGCGCCTTCAATACCAGTTCAAAAAATAAGACGGCTTCCATTACGATGAAGCTAGTCTTCGAGGTCGATTAATTTTTTGAAATTAACCCAATGCCAAGGCTAAGGGAATAAACAATCCATAAGCGAGTAGTCCGATAGCCCAGCCCATCACTTTTTTTACTCCAGTTGATTGGCGGAGGCCAACCGTATTCTTGAAAATAATCCCCGAAATACCCGCAGCAATAGGTGTAAAGGTGAAATAAATGGATAACTCATTCAGATTTTGGATAGAAAGGGAGCCCTTTACACTAAAAAACACAAGAAGAATCAAAACGGCGAATAGAGCGTTTTTTGCGAAAACCATACGATTGGAATCATAGGTCAATCGCCTTGAAGAAATGGTATTCATGGTAATCTGTTAGTTGGTTTAGTAGTGGCAGCAGAATCCTAACGGGATATGCTGCCATAAAGTTCTAACAAAAAAAGATCCCGAAGGATCTTTTTAAGATGTTAATTTTTCTAAGTCTTAATTCAGCGTGTATTCCACGGAGATTTCCATATTCAAAGCTTTGGAAATCGGGCAATTTTTCTCCGCATCCTTGACTAGTTCGGCAAATTTTTCCTCAGTTATGCCATCCACTTTTGCCTTTAAAACCAAATGAGATTTTTTCAAGGTTCCATCTTCAAAAGTGATGTGGCTGGTAACGTCAAGTTCTTGAGGTGGAAAGTTTTCCCCGCTTAGGTTGAAGCTTAATTTCATTGCAAAACAGCCTGCATGTGCTGCTGCGATTAATTCTTCTGGGTTAGTGCCGATTCCATCTTCAAATCGAGATGAAAATGAATATTGAGTTTGATTAAGGACAGTGCTAGCAGTTGTCAAATGGCCTTTGCCTTCTTTGCCGCTTCCATTCCATACTGCCGTTGCTTTTCTGATCATGGTTTAAAGGATTTAGGGTTAAAAATTGATTTATTTAAGAAATGAAATTGGAGATAGTTTAGTTCTTTGATTTTGATTTTTTTCCTTTAAAAGGCTTCACCATTCTTCGAATGATCTGCTTTTCTTTTTCCCAAAAGAATCGAAACTGACCGAATAAAAACCCATAAATCAGAAGGAAAACCTGATATAGGGGAAGTACCAATAAAAGATAGATCACTGTATTGACAAAGCCACCTTTTTCCACTCCAAAAAAATCTAAGATTGGATTTTTGATAAAAAGGATGGTAAAACCAGTACAGGCAAAAACAATCAGTACCATGACCACCTGAAACAAACTATCCAATTTCCATTTGGTTTGGAGTCGCTTTAAAAAGCCAGGTTTATCATGTTGATCGGACATGCGGCAAAAATAATAGGAAACGGTCTAAATAAAAGAGCCGAGATTTTTCACCCGGCTCCTTAAGTTATCTTTTAATTCCAAGTAAAGACCCCTTCATTCAAATGTTGGAGTGCATCCTTTTTATATTGAGTGTCTAAGAGCAAAGAAACATTGTGTCGACTTCCTCCATAAGAAACCATACGGACTGGGAAGTCCACCAAGCTGTCCATAACTGCCTTGATCGCGCCTCGGGTCTCCGAAACCATATTTCCGACAATGCAGATAATGGTTTGGTTTTGATCTACCTCAACAGAACCTAAAGCTTCCAATTCTTCAATGATGGACTTCAAATGACTGGTGTCATCAATTGTGACAGAAACTGCTACTTCTGAAGTAGTGATCATATCGATTGGAGTCCTATATTTTTCAAAAATCTCAAAGACTCTTCTTAAGAAACCATAAGCCAAAAGCATGCGGCTGGATTTGATTTTGATGGCGGTAATTCCATCTTTCGCGGCGATTGCTTTCACCCCTTGAGTCTCTACATCGGCTTTGATCAGAGTTCCATGGGCTTGAGGATCCATCGTATTCAGGAGTCGAACAGGCACATTGTATTGCTGGGCTGGCCAAATCGAAGCCGGGTGAAGGATTTTGGCACCGAAATAGGCTAGCTCGGCAGCTTCATCAAAGGATAATTCCGCAATAGGGCGTGTTTTGTCAACGATACGAGGGTCATTGTTGTGCATACCATCGATGTCAGTCCAAATTTCACAGACGGATGCGTGAATGGCCGCTGCAATAAGAGAAGCGGTGTAATCAGATCCTCCCCGCTTCAGATTGTCCACTTCGTTTCGGTGGTTTTTGCAGATGTAGCCCTGCGTTATGAAGAGTTTTTCTCCTGGGTGCTGAGCCAAAATGGCCTTCAGTTTTTCAGAAATCTTTCCGAGCTCTGGCTCTGAATTTTCATCAATACTCATGAAGTCAAGAGCTACCAAGAATACAGCTGGTATTTCTAATTCTTCAAGGAGGGTATAGAATAGTTTGGTGGAGAGCAATTCTCCTTGGGCCAGAATATCACGGTTGATTGCCTCATTGAAGGAAATCTTCAGAATGATATTTAAAAATTCAAAATGCTCTTTGATAATAGCTTCTGCTTTCTTTCGAGCCTTTTCGGTTTTTAGAAGTTGGGGGTAAAAATCCAAATAATGGGCGTGAAGGACATCGATTCGTTCCTTCGCCAAAATCCGGTTTGCCTCGGCCAAAGCTTCGCCAATGCTCACTAGGGCATTGGTCGTACCTGAAAGAGCCGAAAGTACCACAATAGTTGGTTCGTCTGAGGCAGTGACCAAGTCTTTGACTTGATGCATTCGCTCGGGTTTTCCTACGGAGGTTCCCCCGAATTTCATGACTTTCATAAGTAATCTATATAGGTTTTGGTTTGAGTGCTTAGAATCCGAGCATTTTTACAGCAGTAATGGCGGCCTCATCTCCTTTATTTCCATGTTTTCCTCCCGCCCGGTCCATGGCTTGTTGCTGATTGTTGGGGGTTAAAACCCCAAAAATGACTGGTTTGTTATACTTTAAGCCCACATTGGTAATGCCATTTGCAACTGCGTCACAGATGAAGTCAAAATGGCGGGTTTCACCCTGAATGACACAGCCCAAGCAGATTACCGCATCGATGCTTTCATCTTGCGCACACCATTGAGCTCCTAGAGAAAGCTCAAAAGATCCGGGTACATTTTTTCGGATGATATTTTCCTTTTTTGCACCATGCTGAAGTAGGGTCTGATAGGCTCCAGAGTATAGCGCTTCGGTCACATCTTCATTCCATTCGGATACGACGATGGCGAATTTTTTGGAACTGATATCGGAGATGTTTTTGGAGCTGTATTCGCTCAGGCTTTTGTTAGAAGTAGCCATAAGTTTGGAATTTCGTTTGGGTTAAAACAAAAAAGAGTAAGACCCGGGCGGCCTTACTCTTCAAATAATTGCTTATAGGTAAGCATTACTTAGCGGCAAGGCCTTCTAAGCGTGCTTTATGTTTTCGTGCAAAAGAATACTCGTAAGACTCATAGTATTTGTCCTCGATCTCACCATAAGCTTCGATCGCATCTTCAATACGGCCAGCTTCTTCAAAAGCGATGGCTAATTTGTACAAATACTTAGGTGTGAAATACTTGTTCTCATTGTAATTGGCGGCTTTTTCATAGTTTGAAATCGCCTTGTCCAAATCGCCGCTTTCCATATAGGCATCACCCAACAAGGAGTAAGCTTTTCCCTGAACTAGGTAATCGTCAGACGAAAACTTCTCCAAGTAATTGATTGCCTCTGCATAGTTTTGCTCAGAAAGGTAAATGGAGCCAAGGTAGAAGTTAGCCAGGTTTGCTGCATCCGTATTTGGATACTCCTCTACAATTTGTAAGAAGCCTGGGTTGATTCCGTCTCCATTTAAGGCAAAGTCAATACTGTCCTGCTCGTAGAAATATACGGCTTGGAACATTTCTGATTGCGCCTTATCATTTTGGTTTTGATTGTTGATCTGGAAGAAAAGGATTCCTCCAATCAAAACGATAGCTGCGATCAAGACCCCAGCCAATACTTTGCTATTTTTCTTCAAAAAAGCCTCACCTCTACCAAGTCTCTCTGCTAAAACTTCTGGGTTTTCAAGCAATTCGTTAGATGGATCGTGTGCTGCTTTTTTGGAATGTTTCGTTGCCATGTTACTCAATTTTCGAGTCGCAAATATACAGTTTTTATGATTTACACAAAGCCCAAGAAAAAAGCCATGAATTCAAATGAATCATGGCTTTGGGTCTGTGGTTTTAATTCTTATTCCATGACGAAAGGATAGTCCTCCTGAACGTAGACATCTTTGAAGGCATCCTGTCCATCAGGCCAAGGAGATTCTTCAGCAAATTTGACTGCGTCAGCCACTTGCTGCTTCACTTTTGCATTGATTGCAGAAATCTCCTCCTCGGTCAAAATATTGTTATCCTGAATGGTCTTCAAAACCTGTTCTACAGGATCTTTTTTCTTGTATTCCTCTACCTCCTCTTTGGTACGGTACTTTTGAGGATCAGACATGGAGTGTCCTTTGTATCGGTAGGTTCTGAATTCCAAAAGCGTAGGTCCATCTCCTCTTCGTGCTCTTTCTGCAGCTTCAGCCACTGCCTCATGCACTGCCTCTACATTCATTCCGTCAACAGGGAAAGAAGGCATATCATATCCGTCCCCGATTTTATAAAGCTCGGTTACGTTGGAAGTTCGAGCGACAGAAGTACCCATGGCATAGCCATTATTTTCGATCACGAAAATTACCGGAGTCTTGTATAGCATGGCCAAATTGAAGGCTTCGTGAACTGCACCCTGACGAACGGCTCCATCTCCCATGTGGCAAATGCAAAGATTCTTTGTGCCTTTGTATTTTTCAGCAAAGCCAATTCCCAAACCCATCGGCACCTGAGCACCTACGATTCCATGGCCTCCCATGAAATTACGCTCCTTATCAAAAATGTGCATGGAGCCACCTTTTCCTTTGGTGGTACCGGTTGCTTTTCCATAAAGCTCTGCCATGACAGCTCCTGGGTCTGTACCTAAACCTAGTGGATGTGCGTGATCTCGATAGGCGGTGATCCACTTATCATCCTTAGTCAGAGCAGTAATTGCGCCTGCTGCACAAGCTTCTTGTCCAATATAAAGGTGGCAAAAACCTCGGATTTTCTGCTGACCATAGAGTTGGCCTGCTTTTTCCTCAAACCTTCGCATTAACAACATGCTTTCATACCAGAAGGCATAGGTTTCCTTGGAATACTTTACTTTGGACTTATTTGCTGTGGTTCTCTTTGCCATATCGTAAATTCAAAATATGCTAATTTAGGCCCCAAATATAACTAACCTCTCCTAAAAATCAGGCTGCCACCAAAATTATTCCTGTAGCACATGTATCTAAAGTCCCTGGAACTCTTACAATTCAAAAATCATGAGAAAACCCGGTTGGACTTTTCCCCCCAAATCAATTGTTTCACAGGATTGAATGGGAGTGGTAAAACCAATATCCTGGATGGGATTCACTACCTATCATTAACAAAAAGTGCCGTGCAGTCCAGTGATTCCCTCAATGTTCAGCATGAGCGGGATTTTTTTGCGATTAAGGGTCAATTTGAAATTGATGAAAAACCATTGGAAGTTCGTTGCACGTTCGAGTTGGGCAAAAAGAAGCAGATCTGGCAAAATGGGAAAGTGCTGGACAAAACTTCCGAGCATGTAGGCTTAATTCCCTTGGTATTGATTGCACCGGATGATACCGAACTGATCAAAGGAGGCAGTGAAGGTCGCCGTAAATTCTTTGATGGGTTATTGTCTCAATTGGATCGAAATTACCTAGCTGAATTAATTAGATACTATCACTTTTTGAAGCAACGAAATGCACTATTGAAGCAATTCGCAGAGACAGGGAGAAGAGACTTGACACTTTTGGGAAGTTATGATGCGGAAATGGTCCGGCTAAGCCAAACCTTGGCGAAAAGAAGAAATGAACTGATGTCGGAATTAGCGCCTTTGCTTCAACAGCATTATGCCGAAATTTCCCAGGGCCAGGAAAAGGTGAGTGTGCAGTATGAAACAGAGGCTTTGAGAGCCGATTTCCCTGATTATTTTCAAGAGCTTCGGAAAAAAGACTTCATCACCAAAAATTCCAATGCAGGAATCCATAAGGATGATTATAGTTTCTTGATTGGTGAACATCCTATTCGAAAAATCGGAAGCCAAGGCCAGCAGAAGTCATTTATCATTGCTTTGAAATTGGCGCAATTTCAGATTTTTGAACAAGCAAAAGGAGAGAAGCCGCTTTTACTATTAGATGATATTTTTGACAAGTTGGATGATGTCCGGATTGCTCAAATGATGCAATTGATTTCCAGGCACACCTTTGGTCAGATCTTCCTCACCGATGCACGCCCTGAGCGATCCCATGCGATTTTGACCCAGTTGGATTCGGAAGTCTTTTTCTTTGGTGTAGAAAAAGGAAAAGTAAACCCAGAGCAATAAAAAAGAGGCCGAAGCCTCTTTAAATGATTACCACAATTTTTCTGGATATTCTCCGCTTTCATGCAATTTTTTCAAAGCCTCAATCACTACAGGTTTGTCTTCCGTGTAGGTCACCCCAAACCAGGTTTTTCCTCCAGGAAGGATTTCGAATGCCGCTTTTCCGGATTGAATCAAGTTATTGGCTACCGTTGGGATATAAAACTCAGATTTGAGGTTTTCAAGGTTGGCAGGAAGAAATTCATTCCACATTTGCTCAATGTCAGCAAATACATCCTGATGGAACCCCCAAAAGTTCATGGATACAGGCGTGTTTTCTGGAATTTCTATGACTTCTCCTTCCCCACGGCTTACAATTTTGTCTCCTTCCCGTGCGATAGAAGTGCGTTCTGTCATTCCGATTAATTGACCTTTTTCATTGGTTTCGCACACTCCACGGCTTACGGTTCCATTCTCAGAAAGTACGTTTTGGATGGCATAACCGACCATGGCGTGAAGGTTTGGTTTTACTTCGGTGGAAAGAAATTTTCCTAATACCTCAAAAGCTTCTTTTCCATAAAAATCATCTGCATTGATCACTGCAAAAGGTTCCTGAATGGCATCCTTTGCGCAAAGAACAGCATGGGCTGTTCCAAAAGGCTTAACGCGGTCTGCCTGCTTTAATTCCGCCGGCACAAAGCTATCCAAGGACTGAATTACCCAATCTACTTCGATTTTTCCTTCCAATTTGGGTAGGAATTTTTCTTTAGCCACTTCCAAGATTTCCTTTCGGACGATAAATACAACTTTTCCGAATCCTGCTCTAATGGCATCAAAAATTGAATATTCAAGGATTGTCTCTCCGTTGGGACCAAAGCCATCAATTTGCTTGTTCCCTCCATATCGGCTTCCCATTCCGGCAGCTAAAACTAATAAAGTTGGTTTTTGAGTCATGTTTCTGTATTCCATATAAAAACGCTGCAAAATTAATGGAATTGCTGTCGGTCACAAGGTCAAATCTGAAACAAATGGTTAGTGACTGGTTTATTTTTTATCCTATTTTTTAAAAAATTATGGTTTAATTTTTAAAAATAGGGTCATTTTGAGCCCAAAAATTCTTTTTAAGACATAAAATTTATTGGA
>JABXHZ010000392.1 GCA_013373335.1 Cyclobacteriaceae bacterium
CAAATTGAAATCCTGTATTGTGGGGTTTGTCATTCGGATATCCATACAGCCAGAAATGAATGGGGAGCCACCATGTATCCAGTCGTCCCAGGTCATGAAATTGTAGGTAAGGTAAGCGCTATTGGATCTGAAGTAACCAGATACCAAGTGGGTGATATTGTTGGTGTTGGTGTCTTCGTCGATTCTTGTGGGCATTGTTCCAATTGTCATGAGCATCTGGAACAATACTGTGAAAATGGGCATTCTCAGACCTATAATTCCTTATTGCAGGATAAAAAAACCATTACTTATGGTGGATATTCTACTCACATTGTTGTGACAGAAAAGTTTGTGTTGCGGGTTCCAGGCAACCTACCCTTACCAGGAGTGGCACCATTACTTTGTGCTGGGATTACTACTTATTCACCTTTACGTCATTTGAATGTAAAAAAGGGTGATCGAGTCGCGGTAGTTGGTTTGGGAGGATTGGGTCATATGGCAGTCAAATTGGCAGCGGCAATGGGAGCAGAGGTAACCATGTTAAGTCGAAGTCCTGAAAAAGCCCAAGATGCGAAGAAACTGGGAGCTCAACACTTCGTCCTGACTACGGATTCCGAACAGATGAAAATGGCCAAGTCCTATTTTCATTACATCATCAATACGGTTTCGGGAGTGCATGATTACAATGTATATCTGCCCTTACTTAAGACCAATGGAACCATGGTGGTCCTGGGAGCTCCACCTGAACCTAGTACTGTTCAAGCTGGGCTTTTACTTCGAGGAAGGAAAAGTATTCTCGGTTCCTTGGTAGGAGGAGTGAAGGAGACCCAAGAGATGTTGGATTTTTGTTCTGAACATGGGATTGTTTCTGAAGTTGAGGTGATTCCTATTCAGCAGATTAATGAGGCTTATGAGCGGACGATAGCAGCAGATGTGCACTATCGTTTTGTGATTGATATGGCTTCCTTAAAGTAAAAATGATCAAGTGAAATCTTTCAACTAACGGGGTTTCGTGCGCTTTTCTTCTTCATGAATAGTTGTCCTATCGTTCCACCAAAAACATAGGCTAGATTGTTATTGGTGGCTTTGTAGGATTATTGTTTTTAGTTTATCAATGCTCTTCCAAAGGGCAAAACAGTCTCTTTTCCTCCTGTTCTTTTGCCTTGACGCAAAAGAACCAAAAGGTCAAGACGCAGCCAAGCTTCCTCGCGCATATCCACCGCGTACCCCGCTGCTGCGTCGGGCCACCGCGCACCTTAGACAATAATTAGTAATTTTTTACTTTTCTGATAAGTGCGAATAGAAACTGAATGAGGGTAAAAAAAAGGTCCTTATATTTTCATCCGTGCCGTAGGTACGGAACTATCCAAGAGCCGGTTTTTAACTTTGCTGAAATAATGCTTTGAAATTTAGCGGGTTAATTTAATTCCGATCCACGCCTCCCAATCCTTTGATATCTTCTTTGATAATGGTTGGATTACCTGTATAACTTACAATCCCCATTCCTTCCGCTGTGATGGAGAGTTCCCCTTCGCAATGAACGGCAACTCGTCCCATTCCGCTGGAATTAATCTCCAAATTTTGGGTGATTAATTCAGAGGCTTCGAGATTTCCCATTCCTTCAAAATTGATCTTAGCCACTTCGGCTTTTCCGGAAAATCGTGTATTTCCCATCATATCAATTTCTACATCCAAACGCTCAGCTTCAAACTCCAATTCTAAATTTACAACTCCGTCACCTTGTATTTGGAATTCATTCAAACGTAAGCGATTCTTGGTTCGAATATTTCCGACTCCGTCAAATTCCAACTTACTGAGATCGGCAAGGGTAAGGTGAATTTCCGGAGTTTTATCATCTAAGAAGTCTGCTTCTTCGGGATCAAAATCAAGTAGCAATTCAGAGCCGTTTTCAGAAATGATCAAGTAGTCCAAAACTTCCTCGTAGGCATTGATCTCCAAGGTTTCTTCATCTCCTTGCTGGATGTAGACATTGAATACTCCATTAATTTTCAATTCACTGATCCCGCTGATTGGACGAGTTTCTGTTATCAATTCCCCGAGATTTTTTTCAGATCTGGGATTACAGGAAAAAGCCAAGATGGCTAATAGGTAGAGGAGTGTGTGTTTAGTTTTCATCATAATGCTGGTTGGTTACCTGAAAGTACGAAATTCTTCACTTGGGTGTTGGTTATATTCAAATTTCAATAGTCAAGTCCACAAAGGATGATAGAAAGAAAACCTGAGCTAGGTGACAAATGCTATATTTAATCTATTAATTCAATATGAACTTTATTCCCATGAATCATAAACATAAAGTCAAAGCCTTCAAAGAACTTACTCTTGATGAATTGTATGATTTGCTTCGGTTACGAAGCGAGGTATTTGTAGTAGAGCAAAACTGTGTATTTCTGGATCAGGACAATAAAGATCAAAAATGCCACCACCTCCTTTTGTATCAGGAGGAAGAATTGGTGGGATATTGCCGGATCGTTCCTGCTGGTTTATCCTATAAAGAAGTGGCGATTGGAAGGGTGGTATCTGCCCCTTCCGTTCGTGGGAAAGGTTTTGGACGAAAAGTAATGGAATTAGGGATCCAAGCCTGCCAAGAACTCTATGGACCCTGTGCTATTCGTTTAGGAGCTCAAACCTACGCCTTAGGTTTTTATGAATCATTAGGTTTTCAGGCTGAAGGAGAGGTTTATGATGAAGATGGGATTGAGCATATTGAGATGGTGAGGAGGATTGAATAGGATTGAAAGATTTGAAGATTGGAAAATTTTAAAATGGTCTGGGTTCCATGGAATCCTTTACGTTGATAAGTGCCGCTAGGCACTGCATCTGGGTAGGAAAAGCTGTTTCGAATTCTTTGACCGTGCCGTAGGTATGGAATTTCTTGTTCTTTATTCTCCGATAAATCGGGACAGGCTTTGACCCAAAAGAACCAATCCTGATAGCTATCGGGACAAGTCGCACCCCGATAAAAATCGGGGCTCCCCGCGCATTTCCAGCGCACTCCCCGCTCCTGCCTGCTGCAGGCAGGTTTGCGACAGCCCACCGCACAGGTTGGCAAAACGGAATTTTCTTTGAATTCCTTCTGATTGTAGATTAGTGCCGTTAGGCACTTAATCTGGGTAGCAATCGGCAAATCGAAATTTTTGCCCGTGCCGTAGGTAGGGAATCATGCTTTCGGGATTGTAAGTGGTAAAAGGTAAGTTGTAAGTTGTACTACTTACTTTTTACCATTCAGTGTTTACAATGAAAATCTGCCTTTAAAAATATTCAGTAAATAAATGGGCTTAGTTAGTCTTAAAAGCAAACTGAACCATAACCTCCAAGGAAACAAAATCCAAACTTCGCTCATGGGTGGCCTCTAACACTACCTGTGGAGCTACTCCTGCTTCATAGGCCTCTTTCCATCGTAACACGCAAAGGCACCATTTGTCTCCCGGTTTTAGGCCTGGAAAAAGATACTCAGGTCTTGGGGTGATCAAATCATTCCCTTGCTTCCTCGAGAATTCCAAAAATTCCTTTGTGACGATGGCACAAACCGTATGGGTACCGTAATCCGTCTGTCCTGTGCTGCAACATCCATCCCGGAAGAATCCGGTTAATGGATCGAGGCTACAAGGAATCAAAGGTTCACCAAATACATTTTTATCCGCTACTTTTTCGTAAGATTCATCCATAGTTCAAAAATTTACAAAGCAATACTTAAAGCTTCACAGTGGAGTTTCGGTTTATTTTTTCTTTTGAATCAAATCCAAAACCCCTTCAAGAATCTCATCTTTTTCATCCAAAAGGTAATCCTTAATAATGATATCGGGAATGACACCGGTTTCTTCTGTATTGCCATTGACGCGGACGGAATATCCCTTGGATATCTGGACTTGAATTCCTGTATTGGGAAGGGTAAAATAAAAAACCGATGCCATCAGAGAAGGATATTCTCCTGTCTCTTCCCCAACGAGAGTAGCAAGACCATAATCCTGAATTTGAGCGGCAGCTACAGTCGATTGGGAGTAGGATTGGCGGTTGACCAACAAATAGGTAGTTCCGTGGAAGCGCTTCGCCTCTGGCTGAGGTTCTTTTACTCCAAAGTCATAGTCATAGATGGTACCATTGGGATAGTGGAGGGCAGATGCCCAAAATGCATTGCTCGTATCCCGCTCATTTCGGATATTCTCTTTCAGAATCTCACTGGTTTTCAGGGAGTAGCTGGAATTCCAGCGGAAGGGCTTATCCGCTAGATAGGAAACTAGGTAATCGCTAAAGGAATCATCTCCTCCATCATTGTGTCGAATGTCCAGGATAAGGTTCTCACTTTTTCGCTGCTTGATTTCTGTAAAAGCCGAATCGATAAAGGCTCGATAGGCAGCTTCATCACCTGTAAAACTTCCAATTTTGAGATAGGCCGTTTGATCAATGAATTCTAAGTGATTTTGTCGGTTGATGATTTCATCCCGTTTCATTTCATAGCCTTCGATTAGCGGAACTGCTTGAATTTTGAAGGATTTGATTCCAGCCGAAGTCTGAATTTCCACTTCGAACGTATCTACCTGACCGAATACCAGCCAATAAAGCCTAGGGAAGGAGAGGAGCTCGATTTTTGCTTGCTTAAAATATTTCCTTTCCGCAGAAATCTGGGGATAAATTTGATCCAATACCGCATCCATGGAAAGTCCGTTGATGCTAAGTAGCTCGGAACCAATTTCAATTTCGGGATTTTCAGACCAGTTTTTTCGAATAAGAGGATGTCCCTCTTCAAAAGCTATCTCCAAAGGAAGAACTGTCCCGTCTGCATAAGCATAAACCCCATATTCTTGACCAGGGAAAGGAATTTCCGTGTGCCCATTATTGGCTTTGGATACCACTGCTTGAAAGTACTTGTAGGCATCCAGGTAATTCAGAGAATCGGAGAGGATGGATGCCCGGATCTGTTGGTAATTCGCTTCAAACTCTTCTTGGGAAGTATAAGTATACAGGTTGTAATGGGCATCTTCCAAGGTTTCTCGCAGGTAGGTAAGATCTTCAAGTACTTGCTGCTTTGAAAATTTTTCTACGGATTGGCTAAACGCTGAATGGATAAAAAAATGAATGAATAAGAATGTGAGGCGCAGTTTCATCGAGTAATTAAATTTCAGAAAAGGGGATTTCGAATAAAAAACGTAGGATAGGTCTAGAGTGCTACGTGCCAAAGGTAAGAAATGCAAAGGGTTTCGCTAAGGTTATTTGAGGCAAGAAAATGGGGAAGCACGGATAAAGATATTTAGAAAGAAAGCTTGAAATACCTGCTGACAGCCTTGCTGAGATGATAATAATCACCTCGGTTACTGATCAATCGATTTTATCTTTAAGAGATTGATTAATACCTTTTTATTGTTGTTGGAACTAAGCTGAATACAGGAAAGAATGCTTGCAAATTTGAAAATAGGAAGATTCCGGGTAGTTGGTTTGGCTTTTCTCGCGTTGATGATGGGTTTTATTGGTTGTAATGAGGATAAGCCTGAACCTCTTGA
>JABXHZ010000264.1 GCA_013373335.1 Cyclobacteriaceae bacterium
CAAAAAGGTACCATCCAAGGATCTTCGCTTACATAGTTATTATAATTGGCCACCCAATCGTTGGCAGGTATGCGATCTGCTTCATCAAAACCAATATTGAAATCCCAAACGGGCCCCATAGCCAGTTTAACATCCCGGTCTTTGGTTATGAAGGTACTGATTCGGTAGGCTCTTGAAAGGAAATGAATGAAAATAAAAGGAAGATTAAATAGGTACTTATTTTAGCTCGCTGCATCACCAAAAATCAATTATAGAATTAAACATCTCGAATTAAGAATTTAAATTAACCAAAAAGAATTCTGCTTTTTCTACTCGATCCTGTAATTTCAATTTTCATCTTTTCTGAATTATCATGTCTGAAAATACCTTTCTTTCCAAAAAAGGAAGTGCTGCCGCTTCTAACCCCATGCGGGTCGATCTGGAGATTTACTACGAGGCAATGGAAAACCTCTATCATCCCGAAACAAATCCAACGGGAGCTTTACCAATGAATGTGGCCGAAAACCATCTGTGTTGGGAGATGCTTCGGGATCGAATTCAACAGGTCACCCGAGAAAATGACATCCCCGACTGGGTGGCCAGCTATACGGATCCTGCAGGAGCTCCTAGCTTTCGGGAGGCAGTAGCCAGTTTTTTATCCAAGTTTTTAACTGGATTACCTATCCAGGCTGATAGTTTGGCCTTTTCGGGAGGGGCCACTTCGGTTATAGAAATGACCAGTTTTTTATTGGCAAACCCGGGAGATTCCGCGGTCATCCCCGCACCAAGTTATCCGGTATATACAGGCGATATGGGAACACTCCCTGAAGTACGACGAGTGGACTTACAGGTATCCTCAGATCCTTCCGATTCCGAATACCACTTTGATCTAGAACTGCTCAATCAGACCAAAAAGAAAATCGAATCAGAGGGGAGTACTTTTCGGATGCTTATCCTCACCCAACCGGATAATCCAACTGGAAGAATTTATTCAGAAGAATTCCTTCGATCGATCGCAGATTGGTGCATTTCCAATCAAGTGCATTTGATCGTCAATGAAATCTACGGAATGTCCCAAATTGACATACAATACCCGGAACTCCAAAAAGACTATGTAAACGCGACTCCTTTTGTTTCCTTCGGAAAAATCATGGCCGATTACCAAAGTCCATTTCTTCATTTTTGGTACTCTTTTTCAAAAGATTTTGGCATTTCAGGTTTTCGGATTGGATTACTTCATTCCCATAATGAGGCTTTGATTCAGGCTTATCGGAATGCAGGATTGGGACACTCTATCTCGAATTATACCCAATGGGTAATGCAGGAGGTACTGTTGGATCATAACTTCTTGTCAAAATTTTTTGAAAGATTACAGCTAAGACTGACAGAATCCTATTTGATCGTAACCCGAGCGCTTAAAAAACTGAATATCCCCTATCATCCCTCAAGGGGAAGTTTGTTCGTTTGGATGGATTTATCTGATTTTTTGGAAGAGAAAAGCTCGGAGGCTGAAGAAAAGCTATGGCTGGAAATCTATAAAAAATCAGGAATTCTAGTCACCCCTACCAACGGATTTGGGCATAGCGAAAAAGGTTGGTACCGGATTGTCATGACAAGCTTAAACCATTTCGATTTGAATGTAGCCATGAATCGATTGAGACAATTTATTGAATCGAAAAGAGCAGGGTTATGAATAGAATTATAATTGTTTGCCTACTGATTCTTTATTTTCCTTTTCAAGGAAAAGGACAAGAATTCCAAGATATCCTTGAGAGTGAAGTTCAAGAAAACATGCCAGGGATCTTATTTACAATTCTATCCGAAGATGGAAGAATTTCTTGGTCGGGAGCTGCTGGAGTTTCCGAAAAAGGAAGTGGCGAGCAATTAAAAGTTGGGCAAACGTTTCGCATTGCATCCGTCACCAAAACCTTTGTAGCAGCGAGTATTCTACGATTGATGGAAATGGACTCTCTCCAATTGGAGGATTTGCTTTCAGAACATATTAGTCCGGAGCATAATAAAATCCTTTCCGAAGACTACTCCATGGATCAAATTACAATTCGGCAAGTGTTGAGACATTCCGCAGGGTTTTTTGATCATACCCATGCACCCGAGTTTTTTAACACCATCTTGTCTAATCCCAAGCATGAATGGACTCGCACGGAGCAACTCCAACTGGGTGTGGAAAAAGGTGACCCCATCGGTTCTCCCGGCCATCAATTTAGCTATTCCGATACGGGCTATATTCTATTGGGCGAAATCATTGAAAAATACAGTCAAAAAGACTTAGACGAAGGGATTAAATACCTTTTGAGGCTGGAGGACTTGGGTTTAAACCGAACTGATTTTGAAAGAAAAGATCCTGTTACCGATTCCCTTCGAATCCATCAATATTTTCAAGGAATGGACACCTATGAATTTAGCCCTACGCTAGATTATTATGGAGGAGGAGGTCTCCTATCTACAACAAATGAGTTGGTCCATTTCTTCAAAGCCTTATTTCAAAACCAAATTTTTGAAAAGCCGGAAACACTTGGAATCATGCTTGAACCTGCTTCTTATGAGACGAAAGCTTCCATGGACTACCAGATGGGAATGTACCGGGTTCAAATCAAAGGAATGATGGCCTATACCCATACCGGATTCTGGGGTACACAAGTACTTTATATTCCCGAAAAAAAACTCTTTATGGCAGCGAATTACTCTTCCGTTTGGAGGGGTAGTGCAGTGGCACCTGTATTTTCAAAAGTTCTAGAAGTCCTTTGAGTTCTGAACTTATTAGCTCCTTTAAAAAACCGAGCAGATTATTGATCGAATTCGGACAAGCCTTTATATAAAAACCTATAAAACCAACACAAAATCAATTACTTACCAAGATGGCATTTATCTTGTTGGTTATTTAACATGATAAATTTCCTGCTCTGGCTGATTTTGCTGGTTTTATGCTGGCCCATTGCGATCATTGCTTTGATCCTATACCCAATCGTATGGTTGCTATTGCTTCCTTTTCGTCTTTTGGGTTTGGCTGTAGATATTTCTTTTGACCTAGTTCGAAATATCTTTGCCTTACCTTTTAAAATGCTTGGGGTAAAATAAAACCCGGCAAAACCGGGTTTTTATGCTTATCGATTTTCCACTTCTCTTCGTCGGGCTTTGACCGCTTGGACCTTAGCGCTATCAATTCCATAGACTTTCCCGGCTTCAGCATCTGATAGAAGTTGATCGATATATTTTTGGCTTAAGGCTGAATTATCTTTGTACTTAACCCGAAGCTCTTCCAGGCGTCGATGCAAGTCTTCCCGGATTTCAGCATAGGCCGGATCATTGTATACATTTTTCAATTCCATAGGGTCCTTTTTACGATCAATCAGCTCCCATTCGTCCTCCACGTAGTAGTAATGGATTAATTTGTAATCAGC
>JABXHZ010000057.1 GCA_013373335.1 Cyclobacteriaceae bacterium
AGAATTACTGCTAGCGCCTCAGGTTGAAAACTTCCAACCGATATTTATCCAAGAACAAGATATTGAGCTTTTTCTACCGGAAGGAACCTACGAATTGATTAAAAAACCCATCGGGGAAAAACTGGATTCCTCCCGTGAAAATGCCATGCTTGATTTGGAAAAATTGAGTTTTCCGCTTCAAATCCGGACTTGGCAAATAGGAGATCGTTTCGTTCCGCTTGGAATGAATCACCCCAAAAAAGTTTCGGACTTTTTGATAGATTTGAAACTGCCACGTATACACAAAGAACAGATTAAAGTATTGATCTCCGCGGGGCAAATCGCCTGGGTAATTGGCTACCGAATTGCGGAATGGGCCAAGTGCGATGGATCTACCCGAACGATTCTCCATATCAAAATGAAAAACTGATGAGAAACCCATTTACTAAGACTTACACCGAATCGGAATTACAGACATTTGATTTTTTAAGATTGATCAAGTTTTTCGAAAAACTTAAAAACAAGGAAATGGAACGCTTTTTACCCGCCATGAATCTTCGCAAATACCAAAAAGACGAAGTGGTTTTTTTCAGCAAAGACCCCAGCCAGGCCCTATACCTCATCAAAAAAGGACAGGTACATTTGACCATTGATGTAAAGGATAATTTTGAGACCATCTTGGAAGTCAATAAGGGACAGGCATTTGGTGAAAATGCATTTCTTCATAATGCCAAACGAATTTACACTGCCATAGTCACATCGGATGAAGCGGACCTGATAGTCATTCCTCATTTTGCAATTCAGGAAATCTTTGATAGCAACCCCAAAATCAACGCTAAAATCATGACTGCTTTGGCCGAATTTTATAATGAAAACAATCAGCGACTATTCCGATCCTATCGGGAATCTTTTGGATTTTTCAGCCTAAGACAAATGTTTGAGTGAGAAATTTGAAGTTTCTCACTCTCTTTATTTTTTCCGCTTAACAAAGTATTCCTTTTGAGGTTTCTTATCCTGTCTTTGTTACTTAACTTAGCGTCGCTTTTTACGCATTTATCATTTATAAAATCCATAAAATCATGAGCAAAGTAACCGTAGTTGGGGCTGGAAACGTTGGGGCAACTTGTGCTGACGTTTTGGCCTATCGCGAAATCGCGGAAGAGATTGTTTTGGTAGATATCAAAGAAGGTGTTGCCGAAGGAAAGGCACTCGATATCTGGCAAAAAGCTCCCATCAATCAATATGACTCCCGAACTGTGGGAAGCACCAATGATTATTCCAAAACTGCTAATTCCGATGTGGTAGTTATTACTTCCGGTTTGCCTAGAAAGCCTGGAATGACCCGGGATGATTTGATCGAAACCAATGCGGGGATTGTAAAATCCGTAACTGAAAATGTGATCAAATATTCTCCAAATGCCATCATCATTGTGGTTTCCAATCCACTGGACGTGATGACTTATCAGGCGCATTTGACATCCAAGCTTCCCCGCAACAAAGTAATGGGTATGGCAGGAATCTTGGATACGGCTCGATATAGAGCGTTCCTAGCGGAAGAATTGAATGTTTCTGGAAAAGAAATCCAAGCTATTCTCATGGGTGGTCATGGAGACACCATGGTTCCACTACCTCGATACACAACTGTAGCAGGTATTCCTGTTACCGAATTGGTAGAAAAGGAAAAACTGGATGCCATCATCGAACGAACCAAGTTTGGCGGAGGAGAATTAGTGAAGTTGATGGGAACTTCTGCATGGTATGCACCGGGTTCTGCAGCCGCTCAAATGGTAGAGGCTATCTTGAAAAATCAGCGTCGCGTATTCCCTGTTTGTATTAAGTTGGATGGCGAATACGGTATTGATGACTGCTACCTAGGCGTACCTGTAATCTTGGGTAAAAACGGAATCGAGAAGGTAATCGAACTCGATTTGAATGAGGAAGAAAAGGCTCTTCTCGAGGTCTCAAGAGGACATGTAAAAGAGGTAATGAACGTATTGGACAAATTGTCTAACTAATCACCTCCCTTCATACAGACCCGGGATCTGGCTTCATTGAGTCAAATTCCGGGTCTGATTTTTGTATCACTCTTTAAAAAAAATCCAGCACGGTGAACATCGGAAAAAGCGCACTTATCCTTGCCATCATCTTGGTTTCTGCTGCTACAGGATACTGGTTATACACCAAGTATTCCTCCGAACCTCAACTCCAAAACCGACAATTAATCAGTGATAATGCGGTTTATATTTTTGAAACGGAACAAGCCGATGTTAGCTGGAATACATTAGTTAATCATTCACTTTGGGAAAAAATTAGCATTTTTCCAGCTTTTGAACAGATTGCCACCAGTCTTTCCAAATTAGACAGCCTTACTGGATACCAAGGTCAAATTTCCAGAATGCTCTATGGCAATAAATTGAGTATTTCATACCATCCTATTGGTGCAGAAAATTTCGAATTGCTTTACATTTTACAGCAAGAAAAAGCTGAATTTGAGAATCTACTCACTTCAATCCGAAGCCAAATACCCAATGACATAAAAATCACCAATCGGAATTATACAGATATTGAAATATTAGAAGTCATCAAAGGCACTGATGAAAGGCTTTACAGTTTTGCTCATTTGGGGGGATTATTGGTTTTTTCTGAATCCTCTTTTCTTGTAGAAGAGGCGATTCGAATGTATGAGGCCCCACAAATCCTCTCCAATTCTTGGGTTCTTTACGAATCAAGCAATCAAGAAGGGAGTTTGGGTACACTTTGGCTCAGTGGCAAAAGTATAGCTCAACTAATCAAAGGAACATCCAAGGACCGAGAGAGTATTCAGATAAAATCCCTTGAAAATCTAGATGCAAAGGCTGGATACGAAGTCTTTCTAGAACCTAACCAAATTCGTTTGGAAGGGGAAATCATGCTTTTTGAAAATGTCTCTTTCACTCCTTCTCTACAGGCAAATTTGAGTGAGGCCCAGGATGGTATCTCAGCAAGAGCTTTAGCAATTACCCAATACAACCTACCTGGAGTTTTTGAAATTCAGGAACTGCAAAACCGAGGATTTACGGCCAAATCCACCATTCAGGGAGAAGTTCAGCGAAATCTAATCGATCAAGGATTTATTGATGGTTTAGGAGGCGAATTCTACTTCCAAGAATTGGAACCGAACGCTGATGGGAGCAAAAATTTGGTTTTAGTTACGAGAATCATCAATGATAACGCTCCGATCAGCATTTTGAGGACTTATCTGGAGCAGGAAAACACCACCTATTCCGATTTCTACAGGGACGAGGAAATATTTTTTGTAGGACTGGAAGAGCTTCCTGCTTATTTATTTGCCAGTAAATTTCAAGGATTCCCACAGACTTTCATTACAAAGCGAGGGAACCTTCTTTTCTTCGCAAACTCTCAATCAGCCATGAAAATGCTGATTGATGATTTAAAAGATGGGTATACATGGGGGCATTCAGGTTTTCCTGAAAACCTAAATAGGATATTGAACCCGAGCACCGGCTTTTCTCAAACCTATAGACTGAAGGAAATCTGGAAAAGCTGGACTGATCAAGCCAACTCTTCTTGGAGTTCTTTTCTTCAGCGATATAGACCTTCGTTCACCTCCTTTGATTACCTGACTTTGCGGATCAACCAGGTTGGGGATCAAAAAAAGAGCAGTATCCTCATTCCTTTTGATGATTCTGCGCCTGCACCCGTTGAAGCCCAAGCTTCGGTAAGTCTTGCTTCTCAAAAACAAATCGGATTCGAACACCCATTGATCTGGGGGCCCCAATCGATCATCAATTATCAGGATGGAAGCGAAGACTTAATTGTCCAAGATGAAAACCATGTCTTACACTTGCTGAATTCTGAAGGCACTTTGGTTTACAGTGTCCCGCTTTCCGGGAAAATTCTAGGAGATGCATACCAAGTAGATTATTACAAAAACGGTAAACTTCAGGTATTATTTGCTACTTCAGACAAAGTCTATGGAATTGATCGATTAGGAAATCCTTTAACTGGCTATCCTTTTAATTTCGACCAAAAGTTAACCCACCTTCAATTGGTGGACTATGATAACAATCGGGAGTATCGTTATTTTTTGTCCACTGCGGGAGGAGACTTACTTCTATTGGACAAAACCGGAAAACGACTTGATGGATGGAATCCCAATTCAATTGGCGATCCTAGTTTCCAAAATCCAAACCATTTCCGAGTTCCTGGAAAAGGGGATTACATGGGAACCCTTTCTACCAGTGGAAAATTGCATTTGTTTAACCGAAGAGGGGAAGCTCAAGCAGGTTCGCCTTTTAATTTGAGCGGAGAATTCAATACAGGACTGTTCTTTGGTCGAATGAACGCTTCCAATCAATATGGTTTCACTGGAGTAACGCGAGACGGACAGGTGATTCAAGTAAATTTTGATGGGGAAATAATCAACAGAAATCAACTGATCAAGGATGATAGGGACAGCGAATTCTTCTTGGTTTCTGACCAAAGAAATCAATCCTTCCTGATCGTATCAAAAACTTTCAATCAATTAAAGGCATTCAGTCCCAAAGAAGAAGAGTTGTTTAATCTTCGGGTTTCAGAAGGCAAGTTGATGTATCAATATTTTGATTTTGGTGGAGATCGTCAGATTTTTGTAGTCGTAGATCCGGAGCAAAACTTTGCTTTTCTCTATGATTTAAGCGGAAATCTACTCACCAATTTGCCATTGGATAGTTCGGGTCCTATTCAGATCAGTTACGACCAACGAAATAACCAATATCTGATACGGACCATTGTTGGCAATCAATTGATTTCCTATTTACTTTCTGCATAATCCGATTTCAGAATTCTTGACAAAAAACCATTTCGAAAATGAAGCTTCGAAGAATCATACTCAGCCTAAATTTTTTATTTCTACTTTCTATTCAGCTGCAAGCACAGTTGATTCGAGATAATGCAGCCTCAATTTCGGATTCAAACCGCCCAAATCTCAGCACGCCTTATCACACTACGCTGACTTTCTTTCACAATCTGGAGGACAATAATTTTTTTCCTGAGAATGCCGCTTCTACCTTGGACCTTACGGGTGCAAACGATGCTGATGGAACCAAACTAAGCATCAAGCTCAAGCAAGTTTTCGAAGGACAGGGAATAATTATTCGAGCCAGCCAAATCCCGAGACTCGCTGATTACCAAGATACCACTGGACTCACCACTGAGGACATTTATTACTTTGACAAGGATAAATTACCAGGGGTTTTTCTTGAAAAAAGGGGTTCGGAGTGGAAGTTTTCTGCTTTTACGGTTAGTCAAATCGAAACACTTCATAAGAGAACCTATCCCTACGGTACAGATCGGCTTTTGAACCTGCTTCCCAAAAT
>JABXHZ010000444.1 GCA_013373335.1 Cyclobacteriaceae bacterium
CGTTATTGCATTCATTTTATGGGTTGTTATGCAGCCTTTTCGGGGATTAAATTGGCAGATAAAATACTCAGGGCAGAACCTGAGGCCCAGGTATTATTGGTGTGCGTTGAACTTTGTACGCTGCACTTTCAAAAGGAGTATACAGAAGACAATCTCTTGGCGAATTCCCTCTTTGGTGATGGGGCAGCGGCGGCCTTGCTTTCCAATAGGCCCGAAGGACTTGCTATTCAGGCCTACTCGAGTCATTTGATTTCAAAAGGGGCACCGGATATGGCTTGGTCTATTGGGGATTTTGGCTTTGAAATGGGCTTGAGTAAATATATACCCCAATTGCTACAGGAAGGGGTTGGAAAGTTTCAGGAAGATTTTGAAAGGAAATTCAACCTTTCACAGATTTCTAATTTTGCCATTCATCCAGGAGGAAAACAAATCCTTCAAAAGGTTCAAGAGGCTTTTGGTTTCCCAGAGGCATGCAATAGGCATGCCCTGGATATCCTGCGAAACTTTGGAAATATGTCCTCTGTCACGATTCTTTTTGTTCTTTATCAAATGATGAAGGATTCTTCTATTTCTGGAAAAATCTTAGCGATGGGTTTTGGACCGGGACTTACTTTGGAAACACTTTTACTGCATAAATCATGACTTCCTTCAAGCAAAGAAGTACCGAAAAGGAGTTGATGGATGACTTGGAGTGTTCAGGTGAGGAACTAAATCAAACCCTTCGTGAGCTCAAAACTATCAACCGATGGCTTGGAGGGAATCATGTAACAACTTTAGGAATTCAGCGGTTAATAAACCAAAAGCCCCAAGAACGCTATCAAATTGTGGACATTGGATGTGGAGGGGGAGATATGTTGCGAGTTATTTCCGATTGGGCGGAAAAACAGGGGCATCCTATTGATTTGTTGGGCGTAGATGCGAATCCAAACACGATTGAATTGGCAAAAACTAGGTTAAGCGATAAACCTTCCATAGTTTTGTCAACCCAAAATGTCTTTGACGAAGACTTTCAGAAGGAAAAAGCATCCATTATTTCCTGCACTCTGTTTACGCATCATTTTACAGATGAAGAATTAGTGACCTTACTTCGAGCTTTCCAAGAAAAGGTCAGTCTTGGTATTGTAATCAATGATTTACATCGGCATCCTTTGGCATTCCATAGTATTCGTCTGTTGACTAGGATTTTTAGTAAGTCCAACATGGTCAAAAATGATGCTCCTTTATCCGTATTAAGGAGTTTTTCAAGGGAAGATTGGAAGCGAATTTTGGGAAAAGCCGGGATCCAAAACTACTCGCTCCGATGGTTTTGGGCTTTTCGCTGGCAGCTTTTGATTTATGTCTAATTTTAAATTTTAAACACACAAATAAGTACTATTTATTATGGAAATTTCACCTGAACTAGCTGAAGAATTATTTCAAAAAGGTCTAGATCTAGCTTATACCATATTGCCGAAATTGGTTTATGCGGCTTTATTTTATTTTATCGGCCGCTGGGTAGTTAGGAAGTTGGTTAAATCTTTTTCAATCTTACTCGAAAAGCGTGAATCAAATCCCTCACTCAACAATTTTTTAATTGGAGTAATTAAGGCGCTATTATTTGTCTCTTTGATTATCGGTATTGCGACAATATTAGGTGTTCCGCTTACTTCCTTTGTAGCCGTACTTGGGGCTGCCGGTTTGGCGATTGGATTAGCCTTACAAGGGTCACTTTCAAATTTTGCCGGTGGAGTCTTGATTCTTTTGTTCAAGCCTTTCAAAGTAGACGATGTGATTGTTGCGCAGGGACATACAGGGACTGTTAAAGAGATAGGAATTATTTACACCCGGATGACTACGTTTGATAATAAAGAAATAATTATTCCTAATGGAGGGTTGGCTAATTCCGACGTGGTGAATATGAGTAGCCAGCCTACAAGACGGGTTGATATGACAGTAGGAGTGGCCTATGGCACCAATATCAAACAGGCTCGTGAGATCATATTGAATATTTTCAAGAATGATAAGCGAGTACTGACTGAACCTGAACCTGTCGTTTTCTTAAATAATTTTGGAGATAGCTCGCTTGATTTAGTTATACGAGTTTGGACTGAAGCACCTAATTTATGGCCGGTGTATTTTGATTCCATGGAGGCAATCAATTCGGCCTTTGCTGAACAGGGTATTGAGATTCCATTCCCTCAGCGTGTGATGCATCAAGTCAAAGCTTAATGAATACTAACTTATCAAAAAGGACCTCAAGAGGTCCTTTTTTTGTTTTTGGCCTTTACCAAACCCAAGTGCCTGTTGCTTTGGAATTTAATTTGGAATGAAAAGTCATCCCCTGGGATTCGATTTCAAAATCAACCGTAGAATCTGTGTCGTTGTGAGCGATCAATACAATTTTTCCCTCTGGAGTTAAAAAGGCTACGTTAGGTATTTCCTCTAGGGAGGTGGAGGCAATTCGTTTCGAAGCCGGATCTACGAATTTACTTCCATGCGCGATTATATAGTAGGCGGGATTTCTAGTTACTTGATCCCCGTCAATGGTAATGGCGCCTAGACATCTGTCACATCCTCCACGGTCAGTATGTGGAGTCAGACTTGGATTGGAGCTTAGATTCCATTCCAAAACCGTTTTTGCCCAATTGAGCGGAGCGCCGATCAATAGATTTTTCACATGCCAAGGAATATCTCCTTCCATGTTTCCGGGTGCGCCTACCCATTGCTCGGTGAAGTAAATGTTTTTGTCTGGGAATGCCTCATGTACTTCAGATAATGCGTCGATAGTGCCTCCATATAAATGAAAAGCGGATCCATCGATAAAGGGATAAGCGATGGAATCCTGCATGACAGTGATCGGATAATCGGGCCGATCCGCATTGTGGTCATACACCACGATCTTGGTGTCAATTCCTGCTTCCTGAAAAGCTGGGCCTAGATGCATACCGATAAATCTTGCTTGTTGGTCAGGAAGCATGAGCAGGGAAGGGTTATTTCCAGGGTGTAGGGGTTCATTCTGAATGGTCAAAGCATCGATTTTGATTCCATAGTCAGCCATTTCTTGAATATAGCGAACCAAATATTGAGCATATATAGGTTCAAATTCTTCTAATAAGGAACCTCCTCTCGTGTCCTTATTGTCCTTCATCCATGCCGGAGGGGACCATGGAGAGGCCATGAGTTTGATATCAGGATTAATTTTTAAAATTTCCTGTAAGACTGGTATGACATCCAGCGTATCATAGCTCAAGCTGAAATTTTCCAAATCAGGATCTGTTCCAGTTGAATCTTCTAAATCATCGTAAGAAAAAGGAAACTCATTCAAATCCGACGCAGCAACAGATAGTCTCAAGTAGGAAATTCGAATATCTGACTGCCCCGAACCGAATAATTC